>JAEUTT010000306.1 GCA_016787165.1 Bacteroidia bacterium
TGGAAACGACCAATGATATCATATTTAGGTGTTAATACATCCACAATTTTACCTTTACCCTCGTCTCCCCATTGAAGACCTAGCAATACATCTACCTTCATTTTACTTTATATTTTTATTGATTTAAAATTTTAATTGCAGCATCTTCTGTATCAGAAACATTAAATACACTATTTAATTTAGTGATAACTAATAATTCCGATATTTTTTTGTTGACATTGCAAATAGCAACATCGCCACCCGCTTTACGCGATTTTGTTAAAATATTTATAAGAATATTTAATCCGCTTGAGTTTAAATATTTTAGGTCATTTAAATTTAAAATAATCTTTACTTCTCCTTTAGATATTGAATCTTCTACCTCAGACATTAACTCAGTCCCTTGGTTTCTATCCACTAATTCACCTTTCATGTGGATTGTTTTAATAGAATTTTTGCTATTAGATTGATACGTAAAAAGCATGTTATTTTTTTATTTTTTTATGTTCACAGATTCCATCGTTTGCAAGTTTATTACACTTCCCATAAAAATTTAAGGAATGATTCGTAATATTAAATTGCAAAATATCACCAGCTGTTTTTTGGATTTGTTGTAAACGAGGATCGCAAAACTCAAATACTTTATCACAGTCAGAGCATATTAAATGGTCGTGTTGTTTGTATTCGTATGATTTTTCAAAATGAGCAATGTTTTTGCCAAATTGATGTTTAGTAACAAGGTTGCAAAGCAAAAGAAGTTCAATGGTGTTGTATAATGTAGCTCTACTCACACGGTATTTTTTATTTTTCATGTGAATATAAAGCGATTCTATATCAAAGTGTCCACCATGTGCATATATTTCGTTTAAAATCGCAAAACGTTCAGGTGTTTTTCTATGACCATGCTTTTGCAAATATTCTGCAAAAATTTGTTTTACGGTTTCTTGTGTTTCTATTCCAGACATTCTTTCCTAATAAAATAAAGCATAAAAATACAAAATTTATTTGCTCGGGTTTTTAAAGTTTTCCACATTTAATGAGCATAAAAGCATACTTTTTAAAATAAAAAAACCCCACCGAAGTGAGGTTTTTTTGAAATGCTATTTTTCCTATTCTGCTTTTTTTGCTGCCTTTTTAGCTGCTACTTTCTTAGGTGCTGCTGCCTTTTTAGGTGCTGCTGCTTTTTTAGGTGTAGCTGTTTTGCTTGAAGCACTAGCTGTCTTCGCTTTTTTACGTGGTCTTTTAACTCCGTATGAGCCCATTGTAATTTTGCCTTTACGGCTTTTTTTATCTCCTTTTCCCATAACTGTATTGTTTTATTTTGTTTTGGTTATTTAGTTCATGCAAACCTACATTAATTTTTCATATAAACAAATATTTAATAACTTATTTGCCTGATAACCTGCAATATTTAAAGCACAATACAATATATTTATTTTTAAGGAGTTTATATCAACGTAATATTTTTAGTTACTTTTGTTTTGATGAAAAAAAATACGTTTTCGGTACTTATCCTCTTTTTTATTTATGCGCTTGATGGCTTCTCGCAGGTAGGCGGAAATAATACGTATGAGTTTTTAAATTTACCTATCTCTGCCCGTTTAACGGCCTTGGGGGGGAATAATATTTCTACGCGTGATAATGATTTAAATGTTGCTATCAATAATCCTGCTTTACTTACCGATTCAATGGATAATAATGTAGCGCTTAGTTATATCAATTATTTTGCAGATATCAATTATGGTTATGCTGGTTATGCTAAAAAATTCAAAAAACTAGGTGTATTTAGTGCAGGAATTCAGTATTTGGATTATGGGAAATTTACCAGAGCTGATGCTGTTGGTAATGTAGATGGAACATTTACAGCTAACGAAATGTGTTTAAATATTTCTTATGCACGAAGTTTGCTGGATACCAACTTGCATTTTGGTGCAAGCTTAAAAACGATTTATTCAAATTTAGAATCATATACTTCATTTGGTTCAGCATTTGATTTTGGATTAAATTATGTTCGTCCGCATAAAGATTTTTCTATTGGTTTAGTAGTAAAAAATGTGGGTCGTCAATGGACTAGCTATGTTCCTGGAAACAGAGAAAAATTGCCTTTTGAAGTACAAATTGGTTTTTCTAAAAAACCCAAACACGTACCATTTCGATTATCTGTTGTGTACGAGAATTTAGAAAAATGGGATCTAACCTATGAAGATCCTGCGAATCCTACAGCTACTGTTGATCCTTTAACTGGTGAAGCAATTAAACAGAATAAGTACAAAGTGTTTGGTGATAAATTGATGCGTCATTTGGTGATAGGAGGAGAGTTTATCATTACTAAAAACTTTTTTTTACGTGGTGGTTATAACTATCAACGAAGAAAAGAATTAAAAATTCCCGAAAAACGAGGCATGACAGGATT
>JAEUTT010000096.1 GCA_016787165.1 Bacteroidia bacterium
CAAGCTATTGAAACAGATAATTTTTTAAAAACAAAAAAATTACACTTACCGAAACGGAAGCTCTCTTAAGATTATCGGGAGGTGATGGCAGAAAACTATTAAATGTATTTGAATTGGTTGTTACTACCATTGGTGTTGATACCATTGAAATAACAAATGAAAAAGTAAATACGATTGTTCAACAAAACATTGCTACTTACGATAAAGCGGGTGAAAATCATTACGATATTATCTCTGCTTTCATTAAATCAATAAGAGGTAGCGACCCGAATGCAGCTGTATATTGGCTTGCCAGAATGATTGAAGGAGGCGAAGATCCATCATTTATTGCTAGAAGATTATTGATTCTTGCATCAGAAGACATTGGGAATGCAAATCCTACAGCACTTGTAATTGCAAATAATTGCTTTCAAGCAGTAAATGTGATTGGATTTCCCGAATCAAGAATTATTTTATCACAAGCCGTTACATATTTAGCTTGTTCTGCAAAAAGCAATGCTGCCTACATGGCAATCAATCAAGCACAAGAAACGGTTAAACAAAGTGGAGATTTACCTGTTCCTTTACACCTTAGAAATGCGCCCACAAAACTTATGAAAGACATTGGTTATGGTGCCGACTACAAATATGCTCATAGCTATGAAAATAATTTCTCAGAGCAAGAATATTTACCTCAGGGAATTAGTGGGATGAAATTTTATGAGCCTGCCAACAATGCGCGTGAAAATGAATTACGACAATTTTTAAAAAATAGGTGGAAAGATAAATACAACTATTAAAAAAGATTATTTCACACGTTTGCCTTTTTTTAAGAAACTATAATAGAATCCAAAACCAAAACTAAGGTATTGTGTTCGTCCAGGATTTTCTTTATTAAACGATTGCCAATCATTTAATGATAATTCGTAAGGATTAAATTCCTTATTATACAGCGTATAAGTTACAGATAAACCAATCCCAAAATTTTGTTCTACTAAAAAAAACAAGTTTAACTCCGGCTCCAAAAAAGAAGTACTATAACTCGTTAGCTCAGGCTGCTTATTAATTTGTTTTGATCGCAAACCACTGTAATTAGTATAATTTTGCCCTGCAGCTAGTGAACCTGAAAATATTATTCTGTTTTTATCACCAATATACACATCGGTTCCAAACTTGATTCCTGCATTGTTAATACTCATCCTTGCCTCAAAATCGGGAATTTTATTTTCTGTAATTTTCAATAATCCATTTTTATAAAATGCACCAACAAAAATACCTTTGAATACATTTATATTTAAACCTCCACTTACTTCATATACGCCCACAAAACTTTGCCGGAATGCTTCATTAGCAATTGGATGAGGAACAGTAACCGAAACACGCGGACTAAAAACATAGTATTGTTTAGGTACCGCAGGACTTTCATCTTGTTGCAATGCAACAACAGGAGCATCAGCTGTTTCTTCCTGAGAAAAAGCAAGAGATACAAAGAAAATAAATACTACTAAAAATATATTTTTCACACGCTTAAATTCTAATTACACAAATATAACATTCTAACCAAAAAATCTACTAAAAGTAACCATTTACTTTATTATTTGTTTAGCAAAAAAATGTTAATTGCCATAAAGTTGAAGATATTATTCGTCTAAAAACTCAGAGTATTTTGTTATCTTCGCTTTTCAATTTTTAAAGCAAATTATCATGAGTAATCTTACTGCACTCTCAGCTATTTCACCAATAGATGGAAGATATAGAAATACCACACAAGTGCTTGCCGACTATTTTTCGGAATACGCCTTAATTAGATATAGAGTATTAGTTGAAATAGAGTATTTTATTGAGCTATGTGAGTTACCGCTACCACAACTTAAAAATTTCGACAAAAAACTATATCCTTCACTCAGAGATATCTATAAAAATTTCAACGAAGCCGATGCTCAAAAAATAAAAGACATCGAAAAAATTACCAATCATGATGTAAAAGCAGTTGAATATTTTATAAAAGAAAAATTTGAAGCTCTTTCAATCAACGAACAAAAAGAGTTTATTCATTTTGGATTAACCTCTCAAGACATTAATAATACTGCTATTCCATACTCATTAAAAGATGCAATGAATAATTGTATTTTGCCTGTGATTAATGAAGTAATAAATAAGTTGGATGCGCTTTCCAATGAATGGAAAGATGTATCAATGCTTGCCAGAACACATGGACAGCCGGCTTCACCAACCCGTTTAGGGAAAGAAATAAATGTATTTACAGCACGACTTAAAGCACAACTTAATCAGCTAACAGCAGTGCCGTATGGAGCTAAATTTGGCGGTGCTACCGGTAACATGAATGCGCACCATGTTGCTTACCCCGAAATAAATTGGTTAAACTTTGCAAACAACTTTGTAAATAAAACCTTAGGACTTGACAGAAGCTATCCTACCACACAAATTGAACACTATGATAATTTTGCAGCATTTTGTGATGCATTAAAAAGAATCAATACTATTTTAATTGATTTGGATAGAGATGTGTGGACTTATATCTCAATGGATTATTTTAAACAAAAAATAAAAGCCGGTGAAATTGGCTCTTCTGCTATGCCGCACAAAGTAAACCCTATCGATTTTGAAAACTCAGAAGGAAATTTAGGTATTGCCAATGCTGTATTAGAGCACTTATCTGCCAAACTACCCATCTCTCGATTACAAAGAGATTTGACAGATTCCACAGTTCTTAGAAATGTGGGTGTTCCTTTAGCGCATGGATTAATTGCATATAAATCGCTATTAAAAGGTTTAGATAAATTAATTTTAAATAAAGAAGCATTTGAAAAAGATTTAGAAAACAACTGGGCAGTAGTTGCCGAAGCAATTCAAACTGTATTACGAAGAGAAGGTTATCCGAAACCATACGAAGCATTAAAAGAACTAACAAGAACAAACACACACATTACTCAAGATAGCATTCGTATTTTTATTGATACTCTCAATGTAAATCACGAAATTAAAGCTGAATTGAAAAAAATTAGTCCGAGTAATTATACAGGAATTTAAATCGAATATTCAATGAACAAATTATTCATTTTATTATTATCTGTTTTTTTTGTGGTTATTTACAGCTCTTGCTCTAATAGCAATAACAATGAAACCACTACAAAAAATGCAATAGCCGAAGTTTCGCCAAAAGAAAACTTCAAAACAGGTGAGATTATTGATTCATTGTCATGCAAAACAAATGCAAACAATGTATATTCTGCTTATCTTCCAATCACTTACGATATAACAAAAAAACAAGCTATTCTCATTGCATTTGACCCAAAAGCATCAGGAAAAACACCACTAGAATTATACAAAACATTAGCAGAAGAATACAATTATATTCTTATTGGCTCTAACTCTTTAAAAAATGGGATTGAATGGGAAGAATCTAAACTAATTATAGACCAATTACTAACAGATGTAATGCAACGTTTTGCTATTGATTCTCACCGAATATATTTAACCGGATTTTCGGGAGGTGCTCGACTAGCAAATGCAACAGCTATTTTAAGCCCAATGATTGAAGGAGTTATTTGTTGTGGAGCAGCTTACCCTGCTGCCAATTCAACATCACCACGAAACAACTATACTTTCATAGGCTTGGTAGGCTTAAATGATTTTAACTATACAGAAATGTATAAATATGAAATGATTGACATTGCCGGACACAATTTAAAACACACATTAGTAACCTATGATGGAAAACATGAATGGCCGGCAAAAGAAATAATGAACGAAGCTTTTTTATGGTTAGAGCTTTGTCAGATGAGAAAAGATGTGCAATCGAAAAACACTGCACTCATTAATAAATATTTAACGGTTGAGCTAAAAAAATTGGATGAACTAATGACCAACAAAGAATATTACAAGGCTTCACTCCTTTGTAAAAAAACGATTCACTTTTATGATGGACTTGCTGATTTAAAACCTTGCTACGATGCATACTCCTTTTTAAAAACCAATGATGAAGTAAGTATTGGAATGGGGTTTTACAATGAATTATTACAAACAGAAGAAAAATTAAAACAAAAATACATGCAAGGAATTATCAATGAAAATTATGCATGGTGGCAAAAAGAGATTGCAAGTTTAAATCAAAAAGTAAAAACTGAAAAAGAATTAGCATTAAAACAAATGAACAGCAGATTGTTACAATACTGTAGTTTATTGGCCTATATGCAAACAAGC
>JAEUTT010000114.1 GCA_016787165.1 Bacteroidia bacterium
TCCACTTGCTTGTCGGTTTTCTTTAGTAATTTTTTTGAAACAGCAAATTGCATTTTGCTTCCTTTATCTGTGATGCATTCAATTACTGTCATGTCGTTTATTTCAAAACTAAATGAGGTGTTATCAGAAAAATATCCGGCAAGAGTGTATTGCGTATTGTTTTTTATTTTAAATTCTTTTACAGGCTCAGAAACTTTTAATTCATCTTCCCATAAATGTTTGATGTTGTCTTCAGATTCTTGTCCATCATGTAAGTCGTCAGCAAATCCCTGGCTAAATTCTGAATTAACTTGTATAAAGTGTAAGTGTAGGTTCATTTTTTAGTATGTGTTTAACTATCTTAAAATACTTAAAATTTTTTATGACTGTTGGTGGCTCGAAATAATAAATAAAAAATTAAATTATTTTAAGCTTGAATTTTTTCCTGCATACCATGGATGTATTTCCACTGTTAGTCTGCCTGCTTTTACCATAGGATCTTCATTGGCTAATTTTTCTGCTTCTTCTTTGTTTGCTACATTGTACACGCATATTCCTCTTATATCGCCATCATCCATAAAAGGTCCTGCTAAATCCATTTTTCCATCATCGGCCATTTTTGTTAAATGAGCCATGTGTTGTTCTTGTAATTTTTTTGCAGTAGCTTCATCTTGGTTTCTGTTCGGACCTTTTTTCAAAAATACCATATAATATGTTTTCATTTCATATTGGTGTTCCAAACTTTTTTTCTCTTGTGCATTCATTGTAAGTGTAAATAAACTTAATGTAATTAAAATAAAAATATTTTTCATTTGTATGTTGTTTTATAATTAGCCAATCAACTATTCAATAACTCAACCACTCAACTAATTCCCTTTCGTTTCTTTCCAAGTTTTGTAAATGTCTTGTTGTTTTGGCCGATTGGATTCTATTTCTCTTAATGGTTCACATTCTTTTAAGGTAGCTTTACAATCGGCAGGTAGTTGTTGATACAGTTTTGTTCCTTGGGTTTTCCAGTTGATCATTTCATCACTTACATCTTTCACTATTTTTGCAGGATTACCTACCACAACTTTTCGTTCTGGAATTATAGTATTTGCAGGAACAAAACACAAAGCACCAATGATGCAATTGTCGCCTATCACTACATCATCCATCACCACAGCATTCATTCCTATCAATACATTTTTACCAATGGTTCCACCATGAATGATTGCTCCATGTCCTATGTGAGCTGCTTCTTTTAATAAAACAGTAGTTCCCGGAAACATGTGAATAGTGCAATTTTCTTGCACATTACATCCGTCTTCTATGATTATTTGTCCCCAGTCGCCACGAATAGCGGCCCCCGGACCAATGTACACATCTTTACCGATAATAACATTTCCTGTAACAGTTGCATTCGGATGAATGAATGAACTTTCGTGAATGACTGGTTTGTAACCGTTGAATTCGTATATCATGGAGGATTAAGGATTAAGGATTTTTGGATTTTAGTGTTCGTATTCCTGCCGAAAATATTGCAACTAATTCATCCGCTTCTTTTATTAAGTATTCTAATTCACTATTATCACATTGTACTTCAAGATCTTTTATAAATTCTAACCAAAATAAGGTTTCATCTGCTTCTTCATCAACAACTTTGAGTTTGTTCAAAAAATCAGCGCTTGATTTTCCTCTACAGACAGCTCTATAGTTAGCTGCAACAGAAGACGATGATTTTAGAATTTGATAAGTAACCACATCAACTGCTTTGCTTTTAGGTAAAGTGTCGGTAAACTTAAACGTTCTAATTGCAAATTTTTTCGTTCGAAGTTTAAGCTCTTCTTTTGTCATAATTTTTTAATCTAAAATAATAATCCCAATTCCCCAATTCTAATTCCTCAATCCTTAATCAACAAATCCTAAATTTTAACACTTTTCAATAACCACCGCATAGCCTTGCCCAACACCGATACACATGGTAACTAATGCATAACGTTTGTTTTGAATATGCAATTCAATTGCTGCTGAATTTAGTATACGTGCACCACTCATTCCTAACGGATGACCCAATGCTATAGCACCACCATTTGGATTGATACGTGGATCGTTATCCGCTAATCCTAAAGCGCGTGTGCAAGCCAATGATTGAGCAGCAAATGCTTCATTTAATTCAATGATGTCAATATCATTTAGTGTTAATCCTGCACGTTTTAAAGCCATGTTGCTGGCATCCACAGGGCCAATTCCCATTATGCGAGGCTCAACACCTGCAACACCACTTGAAATAATTTTTGCTAATGGTTTTAAGTTGTATTTTTTTACTGCTTCATCCGATGCTAATAAAATAGCTGCAGCGCCATCATTTAATCCTGAGGCATTTCCGGCAGTAACAGTTCCGCCTTCTTTTTTAAATGCACCTTTTAATTTGGATAATCCTTCCATACTTGTTTCAGGGCGAATGAATTCATCCTTGTCAAATATTTTCGGATCACCTTTACGTTGTGGAATTTCAACTGCAACAATTTCTTTTGCAAATCGACCATTAGCTTGTGCTGTTGCTGCTTTTTGCTGACTCCATAAAGCAAATTTATCTTGATCTTCTCTACTTATTTTATCTCTGTCGGCAAGGTTTTCGGCTGTTTCTCCCATTCCATCTACTCCATAAAGTTCTTTCATTTTTGGGTTGATGAATCTCCAGCCAAAGCTGGAGTCGAACATTTGAGCATCTCTTCCAAAAGCAGAAGATGTTTTAGAAATTACCCAAGGACCACGTGTCATGTTTTCAACTCCACCGGCTACCATTAAATCTGTTTCGCCAATCATGATGCTACGAGCTGCAGCCATGGTTGCAGATAAGCCCGATGCACACAAACGATTTACTGTTTCTCCAGGTACTTGATAAGGCATGCCCGCTAGTAGCAAAGCCATTCGAGCAACATTGCGGTTGTCTTCTCCAGCCTGATTTGCACAACCCATGATTACATCGCCAATTTCTTTTTGGTCGATGGATGGATTACGTTTCATTAATTCTTTCAATACAATTGCTGCTAAATCATCAGTACGAACTGCTGATAGTGTTCCACCAAAATTTCCGATTGGAGTACGAACTCCGTTTACGATATATGCATTTTTCATTTATAGTTAATTGGTTGATTAGTTAAATAGGTTAATTGGTTAAATAAGTTAATTGGTTAAATAAGTTCAAAAGCTAATTAGATTGCTAATTTACATTTGTTTTAGTTTCTTCTTTTTTGCTTTTTAAATAAGCGATATATCCATTTAATATTTTTTAAATATTCATAATTGTATCTCTATAGCTGTTTAATTCACTTTCACTAATGTATTCACAATCATATGCGAAAATTAAATGGTCTAATACCTCATTTAATGATCCTCAAGAATGTCTACAGAACTGAATGTTTTCTTGATAATGAAAGCGTCCATATCCTTCTGCAATATTAGCAGTAACAGAACGAGAAGCTCTTATAAGTTGATCTGCAAGTCTATATTTTTCTTCGGCAGGAAATGTCTTTACTAATACTGCGATTTCATTTCTCAGTACTCTTGATTGTTTCCATATTTCTAAATCTTCAAAATTTTTCACTCTGCCTAATTTAACCAATAATCAATTAACTATTTAACCTCAAATACTCCATTCCTTGCTTGTACGATATACTGTTCCTTTAAAGAAAGCAACTTTTTCATTTTTTTGATTTGATATTTCAATATGGTAGGTTCCTGTTTTATTGGTTAAGCTAAGCTCTTTTGCTTCGCAAGTTAATTCATCATTAATGTTTACTGCTACTGCAAATGAAATGGAACATTCAAGTGCTACGCTTAATCGGCCGTAGCCATTGGATGCAAATGCCAAGGCACTGTCGGCAAATGAAAAAGCAATTCCACCATGTGCAATTTTAAATCCGTTTACCATTTCTTCCCGAATTTTCATTTTTAATATACAATGACCTTGTTTTACCGAAACAACTTGTATTCCTAACCACTGACTGAATTTATCTTCAGTCATCATTTTGTCTACTATTTTTTTTGCAAGTAAATCTTTGTCCATCTTAAATCAAATTGTTTAAATTAAAAAAAACGTTTTCCGTCTCTTACCATCATTTTCATTAGTACACATGGGCGATAACGATCTTCGCCATATAATTCATACATCACTTCTAATGTGTTTAATACATTTTGTAATCCTAATTCATCTGACCATTTTAATAACCCTTTTGGATAATTAACGCCTTTGGTCATTGCTAAATCTAAATCTTCTTTGGTTGCCAATTGTAAATACAATGAATCTACTGCTTCATTAATCAACATTGCAATAACTCTGTTGAAAATATATTTTCCTAATTCATCATTTAGATTTGGTGAAGGCATTGTAGCACCTTCAGTATAATTGTAATATCCTCTTCCTGATTTTCTTCCAAATAATTTGGCTTCAAATAATCGTTTTTGTGTTAAGCTTGGCTTGAAGCGTGGTTCATAAAAGAACTGTTCCCAAACACTTTCCGTTACTTTATAATTAATGTCGTTTCCAATAAAATCCATTAATTCAAACGGACCCATTTTAAATCCACCATACGTTTTTAATGCCCAATCAATGGTTGCAAAGTCGGCCATGCCTTCTTCGTATATACGAATAGATTCACCATAGTAAGAACGAGCAACACGATTTACAATAAAGCCGGGAGTATCTTTAGTAAGTACAGTTACTTTCCCCCAGCTATCGATAATTTTTTTTGATTCAATGGTGATAGATTCATCGGTAGTGATTGCCGGAATAATTTCCACCAATGGCATTAATGGTGCAGGATTAAAAAAGTGAATTCCAATTACTCTGTTTGATTTTTTACAAGCAGCAGCAATAGATGCGATGGATAGGGAAGAAGTATTGCTAGCTAAAATACATTCAGCGGAAACAATAGTTTCAAGTTCCGAAAACACTTTTTGTTTTACATCAATATTTTCAATGATGGCTTCAATGATGAGTCCACAATTTTTAAATTCTTGTAAGTTGGAAGCATACTTTGTACGTGCAAGAATTTCAGAAGCTGTTTGTTCTGTTAGTTTCTGTTTTTCAACTAACTTCTTAAGTGTACTCTCTAAATTTGTTTTTGCTTTATCAAGTGCTGCTTGATTATTGTCGTACACTATTACTTTGTGCCCTGCAGTAGCAGCTACTTGTGCAATTCCTGCTCCCATAGCTCCTGAGCCTATTATTCCTATTTGCTTCATGATTATTCTCCTTTAAAAACAGGTTTGCGTTTTTCTAAAAATGCGTTTACACCTTCGTTATAGTCGTAGCTTTTTGCTGCTTTTACTTGTTCATGCGCTTCTGATATTAATTGATTTTCGAGAGTGCTGAACCCAGAATTGTTTAATAATTTTTTTGTTAATCCAATTCCTATGGTAGGCATATCAGCCAATGTTTTTGCTATTGCTAAACTTTCTGTTTGCAAGTTAGCATCATCACATACTTTGTAAATCATTCCCATTCTTTCGGCATCTGTTGCCGAAACTTTATCTCCCAGCATCATTAATGCAGATGCTTTTCCAAATCCAATTAAGCGAGGTAAAATAAATGTTCCGCCACTATCAGGAATAAGCCCAATTTTGCTGAATGCTTGAATAAATGAAACAGAAGCACCAGCAATCACAACATCGCAAGCCAATGCTATATTAGCTCCTGCGCCTGCAGCAACACCATTTACAGCACAAACAATAGGTTTTTCAATAGCTCTTATTTTTTGAATAATAGGGTTGTAATGTTCTTTTACAATACGCTCAATGCCTGGTCCGTTTTTATCCATTGCTTCCGATAAATCTTGGCCGGCACAAAAAGCTTTTCCTTCACCAGTAATGTAGATAGCTCGTATTGATTTATCACTCTTGGCTTTATCTAACTCCGCTTGAAGTTGAAGTGCCATTTCGCGATTAAAACTGTTAAATTTATCAGGGCGATTAAGTGTTAATTTTAACACACTGCCATCGATTTCGGATTTAATGAATGTCATAATGTATTTGATTTTTCAGAAATCAAATATAAGAGCAAAAAGCGGATAAAAAAAGTGTATTTATGATGCCTATAATGTGGAATTATAAATTATCATTTTTTATTTGATTTATTCATAAAGCCTGATTGAAATGTGTTTCCTATTAGCACAATACTCGAATCAAAATAGGGGGTACATGGAATTGTATGGTCAAAACATCTGTCACCTTCGGCAGGGACATATATGTTGGTGTTGTTAATCTTATGTTTTTTGAAACTTAAATTGGCAGGAGAATCAATTTTAGGAGGAACTAAAACATAATTTAAGTTTATTAATTCAGATGAGTTTGTACTGATTTTCGAATAGTTTTGTTTTACATAACTAAAAAGAGTTACCAGAATAAGTGTTCCAAAAAATATTCTTGTTTGATAAGCGGATTTCTGGTATGATTTATACATGAAAAATGAGGTGATTATTACATATAAAATAGATAGCTTTCCTATTGTGTAATAACTTAATAAAAACAAAGCAATTATGCTAAAAGCGAATATTGGTTTAAAACTTATTCTCAAGGGGTATTGTAAAACTAAAAGAGGAGATATAGACGCTACTAAAATAAAGCATTGACCAAATCTCCAATCAGGAGCTGTGAAAAACCAAAATAAGACTCCAATAAATGAGCTAAGAATTACAGTATTGGTAAAAAAATCAATTTTTCTCTTTTTTATTAATTGTGCAAGAAAAATAATTGGAGGAAAAAATATGCTAAATAGCAAGAATACGCTATCAGATAAAGGTACATTTTTCCACCATATTGGAAACCAATTTCGAAAGCTCATTTGTGCTGTTTTTATGTAATCTATGCCTGGGTTTCTTGCCCATCCTGTAATGGATTCTTTTTCAAAAACCACATTTTCTAATGGCACTTCCCAACTAAAAGAGAATAAATCTAGTGATGGAAAAGGATATAGCATCCATCCTGTAGTAATTATATTACGGGCCAACCAAGGTATAACAATAAGACTGAATATCATAAATAGCCACCATTTTTTTGGAAATTCACTTTTGTATTTTATGACTATAAATAGTGGAAGTAAAATAATTGGAAGTGTACTTAATTTAACGGTTATTACGTATATGCATAGTATTAAAATAGGAATATAGTTTTTTAAGACCATTGTTTTTTGATTATTAGACATGCTAATTATTCTGCTGTAAATAAATAGAGGAATTACTGTGCCAATAAAATCAGGTGAAGGTGACGATAGGTTAGGCAATTTTAAAATAACTAAGAATAAAAAAAAGTTGAATATAAAAAGTGGAGAAAAATTTTGCTGTTTAAAAATAGAATATGTATGATTTATAAAATAAAACACAATTATTGCAAAAATTGTATAGTTGATTGAGAATATTTCTTGTTTGAATATGTCATTTAATGATGTTAATGAAAAAAGTGTAAATATGTTAGGATTAAAACCAAACCGGCCATGCAAATTAGCTAAGCCTGGTACTACAGAGTATTCTTCTATCCATTTGATTGATTGAATGTGGTACAAACCAGAATCATAATTTTCAGGTTGATTAAGAGCTATAAAAAAAGCGGTTATTAAAAATGAAAAAAAGTATATGATAACGAATTTGTATTGAGCTAATGCTAAAACATATGCTTTAAGTTCAGATTTAATGAAGAGAATAGAAACTAATCCTAAAAAAGTTAGTAGTAGTAATATATTTAAATTGATTGGATTAGATAAGGATATAAATGAACTAATTGTATTACATACCACTAAACCGATAAGTGTTTTTTCAACATAAGTGGATGGCAACTTGAATGTTTTTGTGGCAAACATTCCAAATGTTGTAAAAAGAAATAAGCAAAATAAGGTGGATAATAAAAGTGCAATCATAGTGAACTATTTAGGACTGGTTATTTTTTGCTGCTTTTTGCTATTACATTTTTCATGTATTTTTGATATTACGGTAAATTTAAGCAAAACCTGAAAAATTAAAAAACAACTGAAGTTTTTATACTTTAATTAGCTTTAACTAGTATGTATAAACCGGATAAAAAAAAGTGTAATTAAAGCTGTTTTTTGAAGATGATTTTATAGGCAGAACCATTTTGGTTGCTGTGCTTTACTTCAGCATTTATTTGTTCAATTAAAGCATCCAAAATTTCTAAACCAACCGATGATTTTTGAGCTGTTTTTTCATCAAACCCCGGCCCATTGTCTTTAATAATTAAACAAACCTCATTATTGTGTTCTGTAAGTTCAAGTTCAATTATTCCTTCTTTTTTACTTTTAAAAGCATGCTTGTATGAATTGGTTACTAATTCATTAACAATTAGTGACAGAGGAATGGCAATAGAAATAGGCAGTTCTACATCTGTAATTTTAGAAACTATTTTTATGTCTTTATTCGAATTTACAAATGAATCGGAAAGATGTTGAAGTAATTCATGCACATATTTTTTAAAATTAATGCTTGAATATGATTTTGATTGATAAAGTAATTGGTGAACAGTGGCAATAGAATTCACTCTGCTTCTAGCATCTTGAAATAAACCTTTGTGATATTGGTCTTTAGCTTTTTCTGATTGCAAGTTTAATAAGCTGGAAACAATGGTTAAATTGTTTTTTACTCGGTGATGTACTTCTTGTAAAAGTACTTTTTGTTCTTCCAATGATTTTTTTAATTCTTGTGTTACTTTGAGTCGTTCATTTGTTTCTACTGCTAATGAAACCATTTGTGAGATTACTAATCCGAATTTTTTTTCTTCATCTGTCCATTTATGTTGTGTTTCGGTATTTTCAAAACAAACCACTCCAATTATCTCTCCTTCAATACGCATCGGAATATCCATGAGTGATTCAATATGATTTGGTTTAAGATAAATGTTTAATAGTTCAGCTGTTTTAGGATTATTCATGGCATCATGAGTAGCAATAATTTTTTCTGTTTCAAACAGTTTAAAATATTTAGGCATTGCTACGCGGGGTAAGTCCGACTGAGAAACCAATTGATGTTTTTTTAAATCATAATTGCCGATACAATGTATTTGAGAATAATCGGCATTGTAAAGCCATGCATTTACACGTTGAGTATAAATGGCGGTGGCTGCTTTTTCTAATATTTCATAGATAGCATCTTCTAATTTTCCATCACGTATTTTTCGTGATTTAGAAAGTTCTTCTATGGCATCAAAAAAAATATTCATTCTTTTATCCTTTAAAACAGTTGGTTTATAGTAAAAATAGTGAAATTTATCGAAAGGGCAAGTTAAAAGAAATGCAAACCTATTTTTATTGCTTTAAATGCAGAAAATGGTTCAATATTTTTGATCCGATTTTTATTTTAAAATATTTTCTGAAATTCTAAGTATTTTTTATATACACTTAAAATAATCAAATGGCTCTTTACAATCTAAACATTTGTATAATGCTTTGCAAGCAGTAGAACCAAACTGCGAAATCATTTCGGTATTTTGTGAGCCACATTGAGGGCATTTTAGCACTTTTGCTTTACCAATTAAAACTCCTTTATCCACAGTAGAGTGGAGTGGTGGTGCTATACCATATTTGCGTAGTTTTTCTTTTGCTTCTTCACTTATCCAATCGGTAGTCCATGTAGGTGAGTATACTAAATTGACTTTTATAGTTCCTACTTGTTTGTCGGCTAATGCTTCTTTTATTTGGTCTTCAATGAGTTTCATTGCCGGGCAACCACTATAGGTTGGCGTAATAAATACTTCGCAATTTCCATCTTTTATTTCAACACGTTGCAGTATACCTAAATCCTTAATTGTAATAACCGGAATTTCTGGATCAGGAATTTCAGAAAGAATATCGTATATCTGTTGCTCGTTTAACATAGGCAGAAATTATTGAATTATTAACGTGGAATTTGAACACTCAATAGTTCTCGACTCCACCTGCTTGAAGGCTAGGCAGGCTTGAACTGGCATTAACTTTAATAAAAACTCGACTGCCTGTATTCGCTTTTAAACGGTCCAATTTTTCAACCTTGAATCTTTTACCAAATTACCACTTCGCATCAGGATAAGCTCTTGGCAAGTATTGCAATTCAGCTAAAATATATCCTAAATATTCGGTATGAACTCCTTTTCTACTTCCTGTTTGCATGTATGCATCAGCAGGAACTTTTAAAGTAGCTTCCAGTAAAACTTCGGTAATGATTTTTTTCCAGCGAGCTTTTAAATTGTTGTAATCGGGAGCGATGCCTTCTTTTACCATGATAGCATCCACTTCGTTGGTTTCAAATAACTCCGCTGTAAACATCCAAATATCATCAAATGATTTTTGAATGCGGTTATGGCTTTCTTCGGTACCATCGCCTAAACGTAAAGTCCAGTCGGTAGAAAATTTTAAATGGTATTTTACTTCTTTTACTGCTTTGGCAGCAATGCCAGCAATGGTTTCGTCTTTTGATTGGGCTAACTCTTCGTATAGGCATAAATCAAATGCTGATACAATTAATTGACGAGCAATGGTAAACCCAAAATCGCCATTTGGCAATTGCATAATAAGGTTGCAAAGGAATTGTCGTTCGCCACGTTTGTATGCTAAATCATCTTCTGTTCGTCCTTTTGCTTCCACTTGCGAAGCATATCTTAATAGTGCATCGGCTCTACCAATTAAATCCAATGCCATGTTTGTCATGGCAATATCTTCTTCTAATAAAGGCCCCTTGCTACTCCATTCAGATAGGCGATGTCCGAGTATTAATGCATTGTCGCCAAGGCGAAGTGTATAGTTAAATAATGCTTCTTGTTTTGTCATTGTAACAATTAGTTTTAGTACTACGAACTATCTCAATTATATTCGTAATTCGATTTATTCGTAATTCGTAGTAATACGATACGTATTAAATATTTTTTGCTCCTTCGGGCATTACATAAAAAGTAGGATGACGGTATGGTTTATCATTTGAAGGGTCAAATAACATTCCGCTATCTTCGGGCGCTGATGCAACAATGGCAGAGGATGGTACTACCCAAATACTTGTTCCTTCACTTCTACGTGTGTATAAATCACGTGCATTTTGCAATGCCATTTCTTTATCAGTAGCATGCACACTGCCAGAATGTTTATGTGGAATACCTGGGCTAGCTTGTACAAACACTTCCCATAATTGTCCTTGGTTGTCTTTTGTGTTACTCATTTTATTTAGTTTTAATAAATATTTTATTTCTAAGAATGACTTGTGTTTAGCTTTAAAACATTCCAATTTTTCAGTTCAATTAGTTCTCGACAGACAGGCCTGCCTGACATCAACCTTCTAACCTTCTAACCTTCGAACTTTCCAACTTATTTATGCTACCAATACTTCTTTCTTTTGTTTTGCAGCATAAGCGTTAGCTGCTTCACGAACCCAAGCACCATTTTCATGTGCGCTAATATGATTCGCTAATCTGATTTTATTTAATGGTCCGTTACCGTTAATTACTTGATTAAATTCTTCCCAATCAATTTCTCCATGTTCATAAACACCTTTTGTTTCGTTCCATTTTAATTTATCATCTGGAATTTTTAAACCAATCACTTCAGTTTGTTGAACTGTTTTATCAATGAAACGTTGGCGTAACACATCATTGCTTTCACGTTTAATTCTCCATGTCATTGCTTTTCCTGAATGAGGTGAGTCGGTATCATGTGGGCCAAACATCATCAATGATGGCCACCACCAACGGTTTAACGCATCTTGAGCCATTTCTTTTTGTTCCGGAGTTCCTAAAGCAAGTTTTCCCATGATTTCATATCCTTGACGTTGGTGAAAACTTTCTTCTTTACAAATACGAATCATGGCACGTGAGTACGGACCATAAGATGTACGTTGTAATGAAATTTGATTGACAATAGCTGCGCCATCTACTAACCAACCAATTGCACCAATATCGGCCCAAGTAACAGCAGGGTAGTTAAATATGCTTGAGTATTTTGCTTTTCCTGTATGTAGTTGCTCTATTAATTCTTCACGAGAAATACCTAATGTTTCACAAGCACTATATAAGTATAAACCATGTCCGGCTTCATCTTGTATTTTTGCCAACAAAATTAATTTTGCACGTAAACTAGGAGCACGTGTAATCCAATTTCCTTCCGGTTGCATTCCTATTACTTCGGAGTGTGCATGTTGTGATATCTGACGGATTAAATGCTTACGGTAATCTTCCGGCATCCAATCTTTAGGTTCAATTTTAGAATCAGCATCTATAACTGCTTGAAACTTTTCTAAATGATTTACATTTTCCATGTATGTTAGATTTTATGGTACAATTTTATGCTTCAATTACAAATAAAAAAATGATTTTTATCAGCGAACACAAATATCGTGATTTTTTACCGAAAATAATAACAGTTTTTTAGGTGATTTGTCCACCGAAATCATTTTGTTGGCAATTGATTAATTGGAAGATAGTTGAATAGGGCAGTGGTTAATTAAGTAAATTGGTTGTTCAGGGAATAAGCTAAATGATAATTTATTAAAAGCTATCAAGCAAAAAATAGTTTAATAAAAAACAACAATTAAATTTGATTGGAGTATATTGCTTTAACCCTGTCTCTAAGATTATAAGCCGAACTCATTACTTCTCCATAAGCGCCAGCAGTGCGTATAGCAATCAAATCGCCTCTTTGTGTTTCAGGTAAACTTACTGCTTTTCCAAAACAATCCGAACTTTCACAAATAGGACCAACAACATCGTATTTTAGGTTGTTCGTTGTGGGTTGTTTGTTGTTGGATGCGGAAATATTCTCGATTTTATGATATGCTTGGTACAATGCAGGGCGCATTAATTCGGTCATGCCTGCATCTAAAATAGCAAAGTTGGTATTTACTCCATTTTTAATGTATAGCACTTTTGAAATAAGTGTTCCGCATTGCGCTATAATGGCTCTGCCTAATTCAAAATGTACTTTTTGGTTCGGACGAAGTTCTAAAAAGTCGTTAAACAATTTAAAATAAGCAGCAAAATCGGTAATTTGATTTTCATCCGGATGATGATAATCTACTCCTAAGCCTCCGCCCACATTAATATTTTCGATGGTTATTTTATGGCTAACAAACCATGATTGTATTTCATTTACTTTTAAGCACAATGATTTAAATGAGCTTAAATCTGTTATTTGTGAACCAATGTGAAAATGCAATCCAATTAATTTAATGTTATTTAGTGTTTGTATTTTTTTTACTACTGTTTCTAGTTCCCATAAATTAATTCCAAATTTATTTTCTTCTAATCCGGTAGTAATGTATTTATGAGTATTGGCATTTACATTTGGATTGATGCGGAGTGCTATGCTTGCTACTTTGCTTTTTGCTTTTGCCAATTCATTAATCACTTCAATTTCTTGCAAACTTTCGCAATTAAAGCAAAAAATAGTTTGATCTAAAGCATAATTAATTTCATCATCATTTTTTCCAACGCCTGCAAATACAATGTGCTCAGGAGTAAATTCGCACTCTACTCCTTTTTTTACTTCATTTCCGCTAACGCAATCAGCGCCAATATTAAATGATTTAATAATGTTCAATAGCTCATTGTTTGCATTTGCTTTTAGAGCATAATGAACAATAAAATTGTATTTACTACTTTCTTCTTTTACTACTTTTAGTGTTTTTTGTAAAACAGCTATATCGTAATAATAGAAAGGAGTTTTTATAGATTTAAATTTGTTGATAATTTCTTGGTTGAACATTTTTTTCAAAATAAAATGGGTTTAAAAAAGTCCTTGATTTAAAGCAATTAATGTATCTTTTTTTAATTTGCTATCTACTAAAATAGATACATTGTTTTCGCTTCCTCCGTATGAAATCATTCGGATAGGAATGTTTTTTAGTGCATCAAAAATTTTGAATGCATAGCCTTGTTTTTCGGCAGTAAAGCTTCCTACGATGCATATAATTGTTAAATTGTTTTCTACATCAA
>JAEUTT010000122.1 GCA_016787165.1 Bacteroidia bacterium
GCATCGTAGTCTCAATTTGTATTAAATGACTATGGTTTAAATCCTGCAGTAGCAGGCAGCGCTAAAGGTCTTATGTTTATGGTAGGGAGAAGAACCCAATGGAGGGGTTTTGCAAATGCACCGGAAACAAACTTTGCTAGCGTAACAAAAGATTTTGGTAAAAAAGGATACAAACGCTATTGGCATGGAGTAGGAGCTTACATTGAGCAAGATAAATACGGAATATACTCTAGCAAATCAGTTTATGCTTCTTATACTATTCATTTAAAATTAAGTGCTAAGTTGTATGCTAGTTTTGGTTTAGCTGCCGGAATAAAAAACACTGCTATTACAAATTCAATTTTTGATGCCAACGATCCAGCTTTAAGCCAAAGCAATCCGAATGTAATTACTCCGGATATTATTCCGGGAATTTATATTTATTCTAAAAAAATATTTGGAGGGATTGCTATTAGAAATGTGTATAAAAATGAATTGAGCCAAGGAAGTACAAAAATAGGAACAGGTAGCAAACAAGTTCCTACAGCATATATTACATTTGGCAAAAAAATAGTATCTCCGGGTTATGATTTTATAGTTGTTCCTGCTGTTCATTTACAATCATCATTCACTTCAATACCTTTGACACACTTTAATTTTACAGTTTTTTATCGTAAAAGAATAGGAGTAGGGATAACGTATAAAATGCATGATGCTGTATCAGTACAATTGCAGTTAAGGGTTTATAAAAATATTGTTGTTGGGTTTGCTTACGATTATACTATTTCAAAATTCAGAAATGCTAATGCTAATTCCACAGAAATTATGTTTGGCTTCTCTCCTGTGATGAGTTCCGAAAATTATGATAAGCCAACAGGTGCAGCTAATTGCCCTAAATTTGAATTATAACAACTGATTATATGAAGATGTTTTTTCAAAAATTATGGAGAATAATGTGGAAATCGGCTGTGATTTTTTTAATTACAAGTATTTTATCAGTTATTCTTTTTCGCTGGATTCCTGTTCCTGTAACACCATTGATGATTATTAGATGTGTAGAACAAAAGATAGATGGAAAAGAAATGATGTTGAAAAAAGATTGGGTTCCATTTGAAAAAATATCACCACACTTACAATTAGCGGTAGTTTGTTCCGAAGATCAAAATTTTTTAAAGCACAATGGTTTTGATTTTGAAGCAATAGAAAAAGCTATTGAATACAATGAGAATCATAAAAAAAAGCGTGGAGCAAGTACAATCAGTCAGCAAACAGCAAAAAATGTTTTTTTATGGTCAGGTAGAAGCTGGATAAGAAAAGGTTTCGAAGTCTATTTTACTTTTTTAATTGAAACTTTTTGGAGTAAAGAACGAATTATGGAAGTGTATTTGAATGTAATTGAAATGGGTGATGGAGTATATGGTGCGGAAGCTACAGCGAATTATTTTTTTAAAAAATCGGCAAGTAATTTAAGTAAAGGAGATGCAGCGTTGATAGCCGCAGTATTGCCTAATCCGATCAAGTTCAATCTA
>JAEUTT010000155.1 GCA_016787165.1 Bacteroidia bacterium
ATCATACGTTAAGGCAGAAGCAAAACTCATATCACCACCACATAATTTTAAGGTACGGAATGGCAATTCTAATTCGCGCAATAAACCTGCAACATAATTACGCATCTCTTCCAATACTTCGTATGAATTATCGGGATGAGCAATTTGTACAATTTCTACTTTATCAAATTGGTGTAAACGATTTAACCCACGAACATGTGCTCCGTAGCTTCCTGCTTCTCTTCGGAAACAAGGTGTGTAGCCACAATTTTTAATTGGTAATTGATCTGCTTTTAAAATTACATCACGGTAAATGTTGGTGATAGGAACCTCCGCAGTTGGAATCAAGTACAAATTATCAATTGTTGAATGATACATTTGTCCTTCTTTATCTGGTAACTGACCCGTTGCATAACCAGATGCTTCATTTACCAAAATTGGTGGTTGCACTTCAAGGTATCCGGCAGCAGTTGCTCTGTCTAAAAAGAAATTAATTAATGCACGTTGCAAACGAGCGCCTTTACCTTTGTATACTGGAAATCCAGCACCCGTTAATTTAACCCCTAATTCAAAATCAATTAAATCGTACTGTGTGGTTAGTTCCCAATGAGGTTTTGCGCCTGCATACAAAACAGGAATTTCACCTTCTTGGTATACATTTTCATTGTCTTCAGGTGTTTTTCCTTTTGGAACTTTTATGCTTGGTGTATTCGGAACTTGAACTAATAAACCATGCTGTTCTTGTTCGATAGCCGTTAATTGTTCTTCTAATTTTTTGGAGCTTTCTTTAAGAGCAGCACTTTTATTTTTTAAATCATCGCCTTCTGCTTTTTTTCCGGCTTTGTATAGTTCACCTACTTGTTTAGCAATGGCATTTGCTTCGCTAAGAATGGTATCTAACTCGTTTTGTGTACGTCTTCGATCATTATCTAACTCAAGCACTTTATCTAATATTGGTTTTGCATCAAAATTTTTGACACTTAAACGTTCAATGGCTTGGTCTTTATTTTCGCGGATATAGTTAAGTTGTAACATATTTTTTAGTGTTTAGTACTTGGTCTTTAGTCTTTTGTTCCTTGTTTGGTTTAGTATGAAGTTGTTTTTATTTTGCGTTTTAGACTTGATACTTCAGACTAAGGACTAACAAAAAAATCTCCTTAACTTCATTTGAAGCCAGGAGATTTTTATGAGTGTTTATGAAAACCTTATGCTTCAGCAGGGAAAGGAACAACCGAAACATACGATTTATCATCGCGTTTTCTTTTGAATTCCACAGTTCCATCAACTAATGCAAATAAAGTATGGTCTTTACCAATTCCAACATTTAAACCTGGATTGTGTTTAGTACCGCGTTGACGCACGATAATATTTCCGGCAATTGCTAATTGACCTCCATAAATTTTAACGCCTAAACGTTTGCTATGTGACTCACGGCCGTTCTTGGAACTACCCGCACCTTTTTTATGTGCCATTTTTTATATTTTTTAAAAATTAAATACTAATTTATTTTGCTGCTTTTTTAGCCGCCTTTTTCGGAGCTGCTACTTTTTTTGCAGGTGCCTTTTTTGCTGCTGCTTTTTTAGGAGCTACTGCTTTTACTTCTTTTTCAGCTACTTCTTTCGTTGCTTTAGGAGCTTTTTTTGTAATAGCGATTTCGTCTTTTAAAGTATCACCTTTAGCTAACACTCCTTGAATTAGGATTTGTGTTAATTGTTGACGATGTCCATTTGATTTTTGGTAACCTTTTCTACGTTTTTTCTTAAAAAAGATTACTTTGTCACCTTGAAGATGCGAAATAACAGTAGCTGCTACTTTTGCACCATCAACAGAAGGAGTTCCAACTTGAACTTTGCCATCATTGTCGATCAACAATACATTGTTGAACTCAACTTTAGCCCCTTCATTAGCTTCTAGGCGGTGAACATAAACTTTATTGCCACGTTCTACCTTAAATTGTTGCCCGGCTATTTCTACGATTGCGTACATTTTATAGGGTTTTATTAGTTAATATTATCCAAGCTCTTTTTTACTTGGGGGCACGAAATTAACAATTAATTTTAATGTGACAAAGTTTTCAACAAAAATATCTTGCTTTAAAAAACATTTTTTTGAAATTTGAGAAGATTAAAAAAGGAAACAAGAAGCATATTGCTATTTATCAAACACTTACCTTCACTTTTTGGGCTATTTCAATGGCTCGTTTTTTTACTTCGTCCACATTGCTTCCAAGCTTATCATAAGTCAAGGCTACAGCCATTCTTCGGTAAGGACGAGTTGTTGGCTTACCAAATATTTTCACATCACTTAATTTGCTATTCATAGCATCTTCCAAGCCCAAATAACGCGGATTATTTCCTTCTTTATCGGCTAAAATAACAGCACTTGCACCTACTCGTTCCATTGTTATTTCAGGAATAGTAAAGCCTAAAACAGCACGAGCATGTAATTCAAATTCCGAAAAGTTTTGTGTTCCGGCAAGAGTTACCATTCCTGTATCATGTGGGCGAGGAGATAGTTCTGAAAAATAAACGCCATCGGGAGCTAAGAAAAATTCCACCCCCCAAATACCTGCTCCACTCAATGCGTTGGTTACTTTAGCAGCCATATCCTGTGCTTCTTTTAAATGCTCCGATTTTATTTCTGCAGGTTGCCAGCTTTCCTGATAATCGCCTCTTTCCTGACGATGACCTATTGGCGGACAAAACAAAGTATTACCATTCTTTTGAGTTACGGTCAAAAGTGTTATTTCAGAATCAAATTTCACAAATGCTTCTGCAATTACTTCAGTATAATCGCCACGCTTCCCCGCCTGAGCATAATCCCAAGCCTTTTGTATATCTTCTTGCGATTTAATCACGCTTTGTCCTTTACCAGATGAGCTCATCAATGGTTTTACAACACATGGAATTCCAACTGATTTTACTGCTGCTACTAATTCTTCATAGCTGTTTGCATATTCATATTTTGCAGTACGCAATCCTAATTCTTTAGCTGCCAAATCGCGTATTGCCTTACGATTCATTGTGAAATTAGCTGCTTTTGCACTTGGCACTACTTGTATGTTTTGTTTTTCATAATCATAAAAACGTTCTGTTCGTATTGCTTCTATCTCCGGAACAATAATATCAGGTTTATGCTTTGCAACAATTCTATCTAATTCATCACCATCTAACATATTAATTACTTCACGTTCATCGGCCACTTGCTGTGCAGGAGCATCATTGTATGAATCAACCGCAATTACATATTGTCCTAATCGTTTAACAGCAATTACAAATTCTTTCCCCAATTCACCGGAGCCTAAAAGCATTATTTTTTTCATTTTTTATTCCTTTTTAAAGTCCTTTACCAAAGCCAAAAGTAATCATACGCTCATGTTTATTTGTAAGAGAAGAAACACCTATTTGAATATTTCTATCTTCTTTAAAGAAAAAAGAAAAGCCTAATTCTGTATTGTAAGTCATTTTACTTATCTCTCTATATTCAACCCAAACGTGTTTTGAAGAATAACCTCCTGTTCGTCTGTACGAATATAAATACCTTGGCTTCACAACACCTCCACCTACATAAAGCTTAAGTTTTATATTTTTTTTATTATCGTATAATTTTATCACAGCACCTCCATTTATTTCCCATCTGGAGTATGCTTTTTTATCATCATATGTCCACAATAAAGACTTATCATTTATTGAAGATCCTTCAAAATAATATTGTGTTGTTTTAAAAATATGGTGGTTGCATTTAGCCGAAACATAATAACCATGACCTTTACCAAATGTAAAGCCACCCATCAATCCAAAAGGAGCATACCAGCCTCCACTATATGAAATATGCGGAACTCCTTCTAGTTTCTTTTTTTTAGTTTGCGCCTCATCATCTATCGTTATTTCAGAAAAAACGAATAGTGATTTAAGCAATGAGATCACTATAATATATATTGCCTTTTTTTGCATACCCTAGTTGATTAAAATTGTAATACATTGAACAGCACCTGTTTTAATTGTCCCAACAACATAATTTCCTGAATTCGATTGATAACCATAGGAATAATTGCCAGGAGGCAAAGTAAAATTTGCACATCCTACAGCACCACAACCTGGATTATAGTTATAAGCATAAGTTATATTACCTAAATAGCCATTAATATTTACCGATAAAGGCGAGCCTGCGAAATTATTATTAAAAAATGTAATGTAATATTCTGAGAATGTTGGCATCCCAAATGTGTTTCCACCGCTATGTTCGGTTGGGGGCTCAGGCATTTCTTTTTTACAACCCATTAGTAAGCTGATACTAATAAGAAGAGTGAGTGTTTTTTTCATTTTTTATTCCTTTTTAAAGCATCGCAAATTAAACAAAAAATCAATACTTTTACTTCGCTAATATTTAATGCTAATTACTTATTTTATAATACTCAACTTATGTACGGAAATTTTCAAAATCATCTTCAAGCCGAATTAAAAAACATTGAAGATTCAGGTTTATTTAAACGCGAAAGAATCATTACAAGTGAACAAGGAGCAGTAGTTAAAGTTGGAGGGAAAGATGTAATCATTTTTTGTGCTAATAATTATTTAGGTTTATCGTCCCATCCAAAAGTAGTTGAAGCAGCGCACAAAACGCTCGATCGTCATGGCTATGGAATGAGCAGTGTACGTTTTATTTGTGGAACACAAGATATCCATAAGGAGTTGGAGCAAAAGCTTTCGAAGTTTGTAGGACAAGAAGATACTATTTTATATGCTGCTTGCTTTGATGCAAATGGCGGTGTTTTTGAGCCATTGTTAGGTGAAGAGGATGCAATTATTTCCGATGAATTAAATCATGCTTCAATTATTGATGGTGTTCGTTTATGTAAAGCACAACGTTATCGCTATAAAAACTGCGACATGGCTGATTTAGAAGAGCAACTAAAAGCTGCACAAAAACAACGTTTTCGATTGATTGTTACTGATGGTGTTTTTTCAATGGATGGTTTTGTTGCGCCTCTTGATAAAATATGCGACTTAGCGGATAAATACAACGCCATGGTAATGGTTGATGAAAGTCATGCAA
>JAEUTT010000158.1 GCA_016787165.1 Bacteroidia bacterium
TACTAAAAATTTAAACGGTCGTTTCCATGCTTTAAAATTATAGTCGCTACTTAGCACAAAATGAATAGAGGTTTGAGCTTTTAAATCATAATTTATTACACCATTTCTATCGCGTAGTTCTCTGTAAAATGGTGGTTGATAATAGTAACCTGTTGAAAATTTAAATAAAAAATCCCGTTTCCAATTAGGTTTATACCCTACTGAGGCTCTAGGGCCAAAGAGTGCTTGATTATTTAAGCTCCAATAATTTGCTCTAAGCCCTGCAGTTAAAGATATAACAGAAGTATCTTTTGTTTCTTTACTATAAATTCCTTGTACATAACCAGAAACTCTGTTTGAAGTAATATTTATTTTTTGTTTGATTACATCTTGTAACACAAATTCATTGACCGATTGATATGGAATAACTGTAGGAATTGAAAAACCAGCGCTATCTACATATTTCCATTCGCTTAATTTATCAGAAATATCTTCGTACGAATATTTTGCCCCCCACAATAATTGCTTCCTTCCACTAAAATTATACGTTCCTTTATGGTCTATATTATATACATTAGCTGTTAAATTTGTTCTTGCATGCTGAATAAATGTACCTACTCCTCTGTTTGCCACAGCATCACCAAAATTAGGCTTACCAAAATCTGTTTCTAATTCATCAATATAATATTGTCCTTGTAAATCAAATGCTTCACTCTCTTTACTTCTAAATGCAGAACCAATAAATTTTAATGTTGTTTTTTCATTATCTGATCGGTAAACAGATGATAGTGCACCAAGCATACTTGCAAACTTATCTATCTCTTGTCCATCAAAATAAATTTTTAATCGTAAAGCTTGGTTCAATGTTCCAAAATCGGTTTCTCTATTTTCTGGAATGATTTGATAACGATTACTTGCGTAATTTCCTAAAAAGTTAAGTTCCCAGTTTGTATTTATATCGTATGTTAAATAAGACTGAACATCAATAAACATTGGCTTGTAACTTCCTTTTGTATCCAATGATTTTAATAGATACTGATTGGTTTTATATCTACCGCCAATCATCCAAGTAAAACGATTGCTCTTGCTCATTCCTTCTAAGTGAAGGTTTGTGCCCAATAAACTTCCTGATAATGTTCCGGCAAATTTTGTTGGTTTGCGGTATTGCACATCCAATACGGATGACATTTTATCTCCATATTTTGCTTCAAAGCCTCCTGCCGAAAAAATAACAGATGAAACCATATCAGGATTAACAAAGCTTAATCCTTCTTGCTGACCAGAACGAACCAAAAAAGGACGATACACTTCTATGCCATTAACGTATACTAAATTCTCATCAAAGTTTCCACCTCTCACGCTATAAGCCGAGCTTAGTTCATTTCTGCTCGACACGCCAGGAAGTGTAAATAAAATAGCATTAAAATCCTGACTAGCGGAGGGAATATGAGTAATATTAATGGGATCTATTCGAGTAGTAGTATTAAATCTGCTGTTGTCAGATACTTCTACACTTTTTAACGTATTTTTTAATTTTAGTATTTTATTAACTTCTAAACGTTCACCAGGTGTAAGATTAACTGCACGTTTTTCTTGTGTATGACTAATGCTAAAAAATTGGATAACAACGTCTACATTAGCTGGTATAGCATAACTATACTCACCTTTTGCATTGGTATATACAGCCGATTTGGATGTGCCTGAAATGGAAATTAAAACATCTTCAATGGGATCATTCTCTTCATCAGTGATCTTTCCATATACAGTGGCCGTATTCTGTGAAT
>JAEUTT010000166.1 GCA_016787165.1 Bacteroidia bacterium
TATAGTTTACTTTTGCTAGAGGAGGATACATCATTAAAATTAATCCTACAGCTAAAGGAATATTTGTTGTTCCTTGTGAAAAAGAATTTATAAAATTAGAAGAAGAAGGGATAAAATATCCGATGGCTACACCTGCTAACATTGCTAAAAAAATCCATAAGGTTAAATAGCGGTCTAAAAAATTTAATTTTTTTCGATTATCGGCAGGGCTACAATTGTTTGCTGACATACTAGTTATTTTGATTATGGCGTATAATTATAATTTCGAAAATACATAAAGCGTTTCCAATGCAATTTGTTTGCAACGTTCATCGTATTTTGCATCTTGAAGTTCAGTGTTATCATATGCTTTAGGATCATCATAAGTAGTTCCAATACGCAATTCAACACCCGGAATGAACGGACAGTTTTCTTCGGCATCACTACAAGTCATAATTGCAGCAAATTCTTTTTGAGGATTTTTTGCATCATCATAGGTTTTAGAAAAACAAATGCTTGGTGCTTCATCATCATCATGGAATACATGATAAGTAGTATTTTGTTCATTGTTGATTGTTTTGATGTGAAAGCCAACTCTTATTAATGAATTAATAGCATTGATATTAAATGCAGTTGCTTCAGTACCTCCTGAGTAAGTATTTACGTTTTTAATTCCATAATAAGTTGCTGCAACATGTGCCCAAATCTGACCAAAATGACTTCTTCGAGAATTATGAGTGCAGATATATACCAAATTAATTGAACTATTCATTGCTTGTTTTTTAGCAATGTACTGCGAGATTTTATCTAAAATTTCTTTTCTGTTTTCAGGAATGGAGTTAAACTCTTTTGTTAAACCATCCACATAGGTTTTAATCGTTGGATACATCATTTTATTAATTACAACAATTCTTTTTATTAGTATAAGACTCAAATAAAACGCCTAAATATTCTTTTGCTTCCACCCATGCTTTTTCATCAATACAATAGCAAACCGATTTGCCTTCAATATCACCTTTAATCAACCCAACATCTTTTAATTCCTTTAAATGTTGCGAAACGGTGCTTTGTGATAGCGGTAATTCATCAACGATATCTCCGCAGACACAGGCTTCTTTTTTAACCAATAATCGCAAAATGGCGATTCGTGCTGGATGACCTAATGCTTTTGCGTATTTAGCAATACGATTATCTTTTAAAGTAAATTCTTCGGTTTTGGTAATTCCCATTAGTTTTAATTTAATATCGCAATATTACGATAATAAATTATTTTGACAAAATTTTTTAGATCGATTAACTGGAAGCTTAGAAATAATTTAGTGAATTAGAAATGGGGTAGTGGTTTATTTGAGTTTATTTAACTCTTCTATTGTGATTAGCACTTTGTCTATTCTATTTCCATCCATATCCAAAATTTCAAATTTTATATTTTTAAAAATAATTTTATCGCCTATTTTTGGGATAGCATGAATTTGATAAATAATAAATCCGGCAAGGGTTGCGTAGCTGCTTTCTTGAGGTAATTTTTCTAAATTCAATATTTTTTTTAATTCATCTGTTTTTAATTCTCCATCTACAAGTAGAGAGCCATCTTCTCTTTTGATTATTTGAACATCATCATTATCGTCTATTTCAGGGAAATCTCCAATTAAATTTTCAACCAAGTCATGCAACGTGATTAATCCTTCCGTTCCTCCATATTCATTAACAACAAATCCAATGTGTATTTTCTTTTTACGAAAAATATCTAGTATTTTTAATGCGGGTGTTCCTTGAGGAAAAAAAAGAGGTTCTGTTATATGCTCTTTTAAATCAAATGGTTCATTAGTATTTGTATAGGTCATTAAATCTCTTAGTGTTATTACACCCAAAATGTTGTCTAGTGAATTATCGCAAACCGGAAATTTAGTATTGTTTGACTGAAATGCGTGAGCAAGAATTTCTTCTTTGCTTAACCGGATATTTATCCAACTGATTTCTTTTCTAGGCGTCATTACATTATTAGCTTTTCGGTCGCCAAATTTGAAAACGCTATACATAATTTCGCTTTCTTGTTTTTCTATGATTCCGTGTTGTGAGCCCGTTTCAATCATATATTTTAATTCATCTTCGGTCACAGGCGGTTCATTTCGTTCTTTAATCATGAATATTTTAAGAAACAATTTTGTTGATATGCTCAAAAATGCAACAAAAGGGTAAGTAATAATTGCCAAGCCTCTCATTAATGGAGCAAAAGTTATGGTAATTCCTTCCGGGTTATTTAATGCAATTGATTTGGGAACTAATTCTCCAATTATTAAGGAAAAATATGTGATAATTGCCACTATTAATGTAAATGCAGCTTCTTCAGCATAAGCTTTCAGCCAAGATATTTGTTCAAAATATGGTTGTAAATCTTTGGTGAATGCCTCGCCTCCATAAGCTCCTGCAATAATTCCAACTAAGGTAATTCCTATTTGAACGGTAGACAAAAATTTTTCAGGTTCTTTTAGTAAGTCAAGTGCAATTCTTGCTCCACCACTTCCTTCTTTAGCTTTTTGTTCCAACTTTGACTTACGAGAAGAGACAAGTGCAATTTCGCACATGGCAAAAAGGCCATTAAGAATTAGTAGGGTAAGTATAATTACGATTTCCGTCATTCGTCCGTTTTTAGCTAGTATAATTTAATTTATAGGCTATCATGTTGCTGTATTTTACATAAAATAGCAAAGAACAACAATTAAAGGTCGAAATTACTAATTAGATTTATAAAAATCAGTTTAATTCATTGCTATTCCTTGCAGATATTTGATTACAAATAAAAAAAATGAAAAATCACAACTGAGTAACAATCAATTTTTCAAAGAAGGATACAAATTTTTCTGTTTATATAGCATTGAGATTATGTATCATTCTTGGAGTTTGAAAAATTGGCAAATAAAAAAAGCCTTTCATTTCTGAAAGGCTAGTACCCGGAGCCGGAGTCGAACCGGCACGGTTTCCCACAGGTGTTTGAGACCAGCGCGTCTACCAATTCCGCCATCCGGGCAGGAATTTATTTTAACTTTTTCAGAAATTCTTTTCCAACTCCTGATTTTAAATATTTTTCTCTTTTTCGAGCACTAATTCTATCTTCCAATTCTTCTTTATAAATCAATTCAAAAGGTTTGTATGCTTTTGTTGATCGATTTTGTCCTGAATTGTGTTCATGCAATCTTCTTGTGAGGTCGTTTGTCATTCCTACATAAATGTAGTCTTTTACCTGACTTAAAATTGCATATACAATAATCATTATTTCAAATGCCGTCTACCAATCCTGCCTGCCGGCAGACAGGCCCGCCATCCGGGCGGTTTTTAGTAAATAGTTAATTAAGGTAATTAGTAAAATAGTGGATTAATATTCAACTTAAATTTACTTATTCAACTCAATTAACTTATCACTTTCCCTTTGAAAAGGGACGCAAAACTATTCATTTGTTTTTGAATAGCAAAAAAAACTTACCTAAAACCTCAAAAATCTTTTGTAAAAGGTGCAAATTTCATTACATTTGCATCCCTTATAAAAAGGCTATGCATCATAAAGTAAAAATATTTTCGGGTTCAGCATCTATGTATTTAGCAGAAAATATTGCTAAAACATACGGGCAAGATTTAGGAAAGGTGTCATTACTTCGCTTTAGCGATGGCGAATTTCAAACGTCTTTTGAGGAAACTGTCCGTGGTACAGATGTATTTATTGTACAATCTACTTTTCCGCCAACGGATAATTTATTTGAGCTATTGATGATGATTGATGCGGCTAAAAGAGCTTCTGCTAATAGAATTATTGCCGTTATTCCTTATTTTGGTTTTGCTCGTCAGGATCGTAAAGACCAGCCTCGTGTGGCAATAGGAGCTAAAATGGTTGCTAATTTATTATCAGCAGCAGGAGCTACACGTGTTATTACCATGGATTTACATGCTGATCAAATCCAAGGATTTTTTGATTTTCCGGTAGATCATTTATATGCATCTTCTATCTTTTTACCATATATTCAAAATTTAAATTTGCCAAATTTAACAATGGCAGCACCTGATATGGGTGGAGCAAAACGCGCAAATGCATACGCTAAATATTTAAAATCGGATGTAGTAATTTGCTACAAACAACGTGCAAAGGCAAATGTAATTGAAAGTATGACCGTTATTGGTGAAGTAGAAGGTCGTGATATTGTTATTGTTGATGATTTAATTGATACAGGTGGAACGCTTACAAAAGCAGCCGATATGATGATGGAAAGAGGCGCAAAGAGTGTGCGTGCATTTTGTTCTCATGCAGTTCTTTCGGGTAAAGCATACGAAAATATTGAAAAATCAAAAATTACTGAATTGGTTGTTACAGATACTATTCCTTTGAAACAGCAATCAGATAAAATTAAAGTAATTACTGTAGCCGATTTATTTGCAAAAGTATTACATAGCGTACATAACTATGAATCAATAAGCTCACACTTTATTGTTTCTTAAAAAAATATTACACCAATTTAATTTATAAATTTTGACTGATGGTGTAGCAGTCAAATAATTAACAAAAACAAAAAACAATGAAATCAGTATCTATTAGCGGTTCGCCAAGAGCGAACGTAGGGAAAAAAGATGCAAAAGCTTTAAGAAACTCTAAAAGTGTACCATGTGTGCTTTATGGTGGAACCGAACAAATTCACTTTTCGGTATTAGCTGCAGACTTTAAAAATTTAATTTACACGCCACATGTTCACATTGTTGATTTAGATGTAGCTGGTAAAAAATTCAAAGCAATTATGCAAGAAGCACAGTTTCATAAAGTAAACGATAGCTTATTACATGTTGATTTTTTAGAAATTGTTGCCGGAAAACCTGTAACAATGAACATTCCTGTTAAAACAACTGGTGTTTCTCCAGGGGTTAGAGCTGGTGGTAAATTGGTTAAAAAATTAAAAACCTTAAAAGTAAAAGGTTTAGTAGAAAAA
>JAEUTT010000326.1 GCA_016787165.1 Bacteroidia bacterium
TGCGAAGGGCCACCAGAACTAATTGCCGAAAATGATATCAGTTATACGGCTAAATTTTTGAAAGAAGAGTTGATAAATTAAATAATGTTTTAAAATCGAAAGTATAGTGAAATTATTTTTTTCAATAATATTTTTAGTGGCATTCAGCTCTGTTTATTCTCAGAACGGAATAGCTTCATTTATATCGCCAATCAATGAGTTTACGGTATTTGATAAAGGAACAACTCTTGTTTTAGAACGAACAAAAGTAGATAGCATAAGAGTTGGTGATAATTATTTAGCTTATGTTGATGCATTAGCAAATTTAAAGGTGTATTATAATGGGGAGGTACACACAATAGAGAATGTTTTTCCTAATAGAGTGGTGGGTACTTCACAAGCATTGGTTTACAAAATGCAGAATAGACTAATGGTATTCGAAAATGGACAAAAATTACAGCTGGCTAAATGGACTAATCAATTTTGGATAGGGGAAGAGATAGTTGTTTGGATAGATTTACCTAGTTATGATATAATGGCATATTCAAAAGGTTCAATTTATACTATTGAAAAATCTGCAGATTTGAAAATAATAAAAGAATTCAAGATTGGGAGAAATATTTTTGTTTACAATGACCTAAATAATCACTTAAAAGTGTTTTATGAAGGCAATGTTTACAATTCAAACACCTCAAATATTGTTGAGTTTAAATGTGCGAAAAATATTATGGCGTATTACGATGAGTTTTATAATGAGTTTAAAGTGTTTTATAAAGGACAATTTAAAACTATTTGTACATTTAAACCGAAGGAATATGAGGTAAGTGATGATCAGGTTGTGTATATTGATATTAATGATTATTTTATGATTTATTATAATGATTCAACTACAAAATTATTAAGTTATCATCCTAATTATTACAGCACAGCTAATAGTATTTTATTTTATAATTATTTACTCGAGTATTTTGTTTTTTATAAAGGAACAGTTTATTCAATTGAAAAATTTATTCCTCAGAAAAATGTTTTGATCGGCTTTAATTCTTTGCTTTATCTCGACAATAGAAATAGGGTAAAATGTTTTATCGATGGAAAAACTTATGAAAGTATTCTCTTGGAAAAATTAAAGAAAAAAAGTCTACTACGTGATTTGCCTGTATTTAATTTTGGGAATAATAACATTGCATTTTTTTATGAAGGGCAAGTTTATAAGTATTCAACTATCAAAATAAGTAATAAACATTAAATAGGCTATATGACAAATCAAGATGAAGATAAAATAAGGAAAGCATTTGCTTCAAAGGATTGGAATGATATAAAAGCATCCGACTCATGGCAAATTTTTAAAATCATGAGTGAATTTGTGGAAGGCTTTGAAAAAATGAGCCGTATTGGTCCATGTGTATCAATATTTGGATCGGCACGCACCAAGCCTGATAATTTGTATTATAAACTAGCCGAAGAAATAGCATTTAAACTAACAAAAGAAGGTTATGGCGTTATTTCGGGTGGTGGTCCAGGAATTATGGAAGCTGCCAATAAAGGAGCAAAAACAGCTGGAGGTAAATCCGTAGGTTTAAATATTGTTTTACCTTTTGAACAAGAATCAAATCCTTTTGTGGATCAAGACAAGAATATAAATTTTGATTATTTCTTTGTTCGTAAAACCATTTTCTTGAAATATTCTCAGGGATTTATTGCCATGCCCGGTGGCTTTGGTACCTTGGATGAATTATTTGAATCTATTACATTGATACAAACCAATAAAGTAGCTCATTTTCCTATTGTGCTGGTTGGCAAAAAATATTGGGAAGGTCTGTTAACATGGGTAAAACAAACGATGCTTTTAGAAGAGCACAATATCAGTGAAAAAGATTTACAACTATTTAATGTAGTGGATACAGCAGATGAGGCAGTTCAAATTATTGTTGAATTTTATTCCAAATATATGCTTAAGCCCAACTTTTAATGGATACATAGCAGATATGATTTTAATCATATTTCTACTTGATGATAATCATACTTTTGAGGCAGTTGCTTGAGCTATTTTTGTTCCATGCAAGAAAATGGAATTTTATACAATAGTTTAACAGAAGATGTTTCTGATTATACATTATCTAACCTTATTGCCTTTATAAGAGAAGATTTTCACAGCTATTTTATAGAAAATCTTTCTCTTATCAATACATTGATGCATTCATGTGTTGTAGTTGATACACAAGAAGTACCTAATTTACCTGCTGTTTACCAAAAATTTACTGATTTTAAAGATCTACTTGAACAACATACAGGAGAAGAAGAATTTATTGTTTTTCCTATTGTTGCTGATTTGCTAAAACACAAGGGTGTTGAGTCTATACCCTCACAAACAGTTTCAAGAGTGATTGACGATATTGAAAGCAAACACAACAGTTTGCATGAAAAATTAAATTCTTTAGAAAAAGAAAGCAACTTTTTTGAAGATCATACAGGAGTTTCGCCAACATTAAAACATGTATATAGCTTATTGATTAAGTTGAAACACAATTTTACTGTTTATTCATTTATTGAAAACAATTACTTATACCCTAAATTAAATCATTTAATTAAACAATTGAACTAATGAAGAATATACTTGTCCCTATTGATTTTTCAGAGCCATCAAAATCAGCAGCATTATATGCTGTGGCATTATCGGAAACGATGAATGCACAATTAACATTTTTTCATGTGTTTCACATTCCGATGATTACAGCAGAAGCTGCTGTTGTGATGCCTAACTATGAAGATTTAGAAGAAACAAGCAGAACAGCGATGTATCATTTTGTTTCGGAGTTAAAAATAAAATCACCTGTTGAACAATTGGTTGCTCCTGGGTTTTTAATTGATGAATTAAAAGAAGTTGTAACGAAAAAAAAGATTGATCTAGTAGTAATGGGAATCAATGGAGTTGGAAAATTAGCAGAAATACTTATTGGCAGCAATACAACCATTGCTATTCATAATTTAGATTGTCCTATTTTGGTAATTCCCGAAAAAGTAATATACAAACCAATTACAAATATTGCGTTTGCCTGTGATTTTATGAAAGTTCAAAACTCATTGGCAATTAATTATATCAAAAGTGTTGCAAATACACTAAATGCTAGTGTTCATATTTTAAATATTGTAAGTTCGGAAGAACGACCAAGTTCTGAAAAGGCAATTGCAGGAATTAATTTAGAAAGTATTTTTCAAAATATAAATCACACTATTTATTTCCCGGAAAGTGATGATATCACTTTTGCAATCAATCAATTTGTTGATTCTCATGCCATTGATTTACTAATTATGATTCCTCGAAAACAAAGTCTGTTAGGCTCTTTATTTCATAGAAGCAATACTAAAAAAATGGCATTTCATACACATGTACCACTATTAACTATTCACGAATAAAATATAGATACAATGGAAATATTAATTTCAGACGATAAAACAATTAAGACGCTACAGGAAGAGTTTAGTCGTGTTTTCCCTTTTTTAAAACTTGAAGTGTTTTCGAAGCCTCATAGAAGAGGCGAAGCCTCACCTAAAAAATTAATTAATGATAACCGTAAAACATTGGGCGAATGTAGAAAAAAACAAGCACCAGGCTCTATTAAAATTATAGGTAGTCAAAAAGTTTCTGATATAGAGCAAACATTTCAAACAGCGTTTGGGTTATCTGTACAAGTATTCAGAAAGTCGGGGAAAATATGGCTGGAAACTTCATCTACAGACAATTGGACTTTAGACAAACAAAATAGTGAAGCCGAAGAATTAAGCCTCCCTGTGAAGGATTGATTTGAATCAGTACAAAAACTGATAAAGGTCATTTTAAATGCTTTAAACCTAATTTACATTTGTTCTGTACTAATCTTAAATATTTAAAGTCATGCAAAAAAAACTTATCGGAGCAGCAGTTTTATTGTTGGTTTATTTTTTCCCTTTCAGATGGGCATTTTTAGAATACCCTGCAAATATTAATGTAAATAATACATTGATTGATGGCGGAAGAATAGAATACATAGTTTACTTTTTAATTTCATTGTTTGGTGTTTTGTTTTTTGTGTTTTCTACAATGACCGAAGGTAAGGGACACGCTGATAAACACTAATATTTTTTAAAAGCGGGCTATAGGTAGTTTATAAAAAAGTGTTCCATAGCATTTAGGGTTTGTATGTTGCTTATTCCCGCTTTTTCCTTTTTTTATGCAAACAAAAGTTGATACTAAAATTGAAACACATTGTTATCATTGCGGAAATGATTGCAGTGCTGATGAAATTGTAAAGGATCATAAAAGTTTTTGTTGCGAAGGGTGTAAATTGGTTTATGAAATTATTAACGAAAATAATTTATGCCAGTATTACGAAATTTCTAAAACTCCAGGCGTTACTGCCAAAGGAAAATTTAATTCAGATAAATTTGCTTATTTAGACGATGAGAAATTAGCTCAACGCTTAATTACTTTTAAAGATGATAAGCAAACTATTGTAAACTTTTATCTTCCTCAAGTTCATTGTTCCTCTTGTGTTTGGCTTTTAGAAAATTTACACAAGTTAAATTTTTTTATCATTCGTTCAAGTGTTAATTTTTTGAAAAAAGAAGTAACGGTTACTTTTCAAACAAATTCATTGAGTTTACGAAAAGTAGTAGAGTTACTTGCTTTTGTTGGCTATGAACCACATATTAGCTTAAATGATTATACCAAACCAAAGGTTGTAAAATACAATCGTAAGCAGCTTTTTAAAATTGGTGTTGCGGGATTTTGTTTTGGTAACATTATGATGCTAAGCTTTCCTGAATATTTTTCAAGTAATACTATCCAAGAAAATGAATTAAAAATGCTGTTCAGCTATTTGAATTTGTTTTTAGCATTGCCAGTATTTTTTTATAGTGCTTCCGATTTTTTTGTGTCGGCATGGAATAGTATCAAACAAAGATATATCAATATAGATGCACCTATTGCATTGGCTATTGTTGTTACATTTACAAGAAGTGTGTATGAAATACTTAGCGGCTCTGGAATTGGCTATTTCGATTCAATGAGTGGTATTGTTTTTTTTATGTTATTAGGAAGATTGTTTCAAGGTAAAACATACAATACACTATCATTTGAAAGAGATTATAAATCATACTTTCCTATTGCAGTGAGTGTGCTAAAAGATGATAAAGAAGTTTCTACTCCTGTTTCGAATATAAATGTTGGAGATAGAATTGTAATTAAAAATGCCGAATTAATTCCGGCCGATTCCATTTTGTTTAAAGGAAATGCCAGTATCGATTATAGTTTTGTTACGGGAGAATCTATTCCCACTCAAAAAATTGTTGGTGAAATTATTTATGCAGGAGGTAAGCAAGTAGGAAGCGCTATTGAGTTAGAAGTTATAAAACCAGTTTCACAAAGCTATTTAACTCAATTATGGAACAATGAAGCTTTTTCAAAAACTGAGAATACTGAAAATAATTATGTAAACAGAGTTGGTAAATTAATTACTTATGGTGTTTTTATTCTTGCAATTGCAGGTTTTGTATATTGGGTTCCGAGTGATGGACAAAGAGCATTAAATGCTTTTACATCTGTACTGATAGTTGCTTGCCAGTGTGCATTGTTGCTTTCTTCCACATTTACTAATGGAAATATATTACGAATATTAGGAAGGAATAAATTGTATTTGAAAAATTCGGATATTATTGAGCGTCTTGGAGAGGTTGATACTATTGTATTTGATAAAACAGGAACCATTACTCAAAGTTCAAAAGTGTCGGTGGTATATGAAGGGAAGCCATTGCTGGAGAAAGAGCAACAGTTATTGCGTTCATTGGTTGTTCAATCTACGCATCCATTAAGTAAAAAAATTCTTTCTTATTTACCATTGCATAAGAATTTAGAAGTAGAGCATTTTAAAGAAAAAGTAGGCGAGGGGATTGAAGCAATGGTTAATGGATATTTTGTTAAAGTTGGTTCAAAAAAATTTGTAGCACCCGAACTTCTATCAAGTAATGATGAAAATTATACTAGCCAAGTGTATGTAGAAATTGGAAATGAGTTTTACGGTAAATTTTTAATTAAGAATCAATACCGAGAAGGATTATCAGAATTGATAAAATCTTTACAAGGGAAGTATCAATTAGTACTATTGTCGGGAGATAATGATGCTGAGCGAGAAACATTAAAAAAAGTATTTCCTTCCAATACTATTTTAAAATTTAATCAAAGTCCGGCAGATAAATTGAATTTCATTAAGCAGCTGCAACAAAATCATCAAAAAGTAGCTATGATAGGTGATGGCTTAAATGATGCGGGAGCATTAAAACAAAGTGATGTTGGAATTGCTGTTTCAGATGATATCAACAATTTTTCGCCTGCTTGTGATGCCATTTTGGATGGCTCAAAATTTAGTCTTTTAAAAACATTTTTAGATTATACCAAGGCAGGTAAAAAAAT
>JAEUTT010000201.1 GCA_016787165.1 Bacteroidia bacterium
TTGGGTACTGCATTAAAATAAAATGAAGCTCTAACAAAATGATTGACACTATCAGTAACAAAAAAATTAATCGGAGAAGCGGCATTACCTCCAATGTCGTATAATAGTCCATAAACTTTGGATGAATCATTACGTATTAACTCTTCTGCTATTCGCGAAGCTTTTATTTGGTGTTTTGTAGCTAATTCATGCGTAAGCGACATGTATTCATTTAAGTTGCCATTTACTTTTTTATAACTAATATGCAATATTCCATTCAATGATGGGAAAACTACATTCATCCAACAAGGCTCTGCGCTTGATGACTTATCATCTACAACAAATGCATAGTTGGGGATTTGAAATATAAACGGACAGACAGAATCATACTTTTTATATTCCTTTTCAGGAAATAAAATTCGGTAATATGCTCTCGGTTTAGGTGTTAATGTATCATCATCAGCTCCACAAGCAGATATCAAAAACAGTAGCCAAACAAACGCTACTTTCGCAAACAAAACAAACACGTCTTTAGTCCTGCTCATCATTTCCTTCGGATTCAATTGTAATTTTTACACGTTTTACTTTTCGTGCATCGGCTGCTTCAATTGTAAAAAGTAAATTTTTAAATTTTATAGTGTCATTTTTTTTAGGAATTCGTCCTTCTATCTCAATTAAAAAGCCGGCTAAGGTATCAGCCTCTCCTTTTTGTTGTTCAAAATCTTCACCATTTATTTCTATAATTCTATAAATATCATTTAAAGATACTTTTCCTTCAAACACATAGTTTGAATCATCTAACTTTGAATACACTATGTCATCATCATCAAACTCATCGTTTATTTCTCCTACTATTTCTTCAATAATATCTTCGAGTGTAACAATTCCTGAGGTGCCACCATATTCATCAACAACAACGGCTAAATGTATTTTTTTAAACTGAAACTCTCTTAACAAATCATCGATTTTTTTATTTTCAGGAACAAAAAATGGTGGACGAATAATTCCTTGCCAATTAAAGTTATCATCTTTATCAATGTGTTTTAATAAATCTTTAGTGTAAATAACACCGCTAATTTGATCTAGCTTTTGACTAAAGATAGGCACACGTGAAAAACCCGAATTGGTAATATCATCTAATAGTTTTCGATAAGGTGTGTTGTATTCAAACGCTATAACATCTAAACGAGGTTTCATAATTTGTTTTACATCTGTATTTCCAAACTTTACAATTCCTTTTAATATTTTATGATCTTCTTCTGTAATATCCTCGTCAGAAGTTAAATCAAGCGCTTGCGATAAATCATCAACAGAAATATTATGTACTTGTGGTTTTATTAATTTGTCTAAAAGAGAAGTTGTTCCAATTAAAAATGAGCTGATGGGGTAAAATAAACGTTGTAAAAAATGTAAAAAATAAAATAATTTACGTGAAGTTGATAAGGGATTTTGCGTTGCATAAATTTTAGGAATTACTTCTCCTAACAGCAATATCAAAAAGGTAACACATACCACTTGAATAGTAAAACCTAATGTTTGATTTTGGCTAAAATCAAACAATCCATCCATCACAAAAGTAGAAAGGATTACGATAGCTATATTGATAAAATTAATACTTATAAGCACTGTTGCCAATAAACGCTTAGGCGATTCTATTAAGGTTTTAATCTTAACATCAGTTTTATCTTCTGATGATTTTAGCTCTTCTAATTCAGTAGGAGATAATGAAAAAAATGCTGTTTCGGCTGCAGATACTATTGCTACCAGAATCAACAATGCAAACATGGTTAAAATTGAAAATAAAATACCAAGACTAAATGGTTTTGTAACAATGCTTACAAAAAGCGTAAAAAGAAGAATAGGACTCTGGACCTCCAAGATAATTTAATTAAATAAAAAATGTTTGATTACAAAGATAGTGATTGTAATCAAACATGATAGTATATTTTGTTTGATCTAAAAAGGTAAATCATCGCCAGTTTTAGGGCTTGATGAATGATCCTCAGCACTACCTGTAGATGTGTTTTCTTTTTTACTCAAGATGGTAAAGGTTTCACCAACTACTTCTGTTGTATATCTTTTGTTTCCTTCTTTATCATCCCATGAGCGTGTACGAAGTTTGCCTTCCAAATATATAGTCATTCCTTTTTTTAAATATTTTTCGGCAACATCTGCTAAACCCCTCCAAACAACAATATTATGCCATTCGGTTTGTTCTTGTCGGTTACCATTTTTATCTTTAAAATTTTCTGTTGTTGCTAAAGGGAAATTAGCAACGGTGGCTCCACCTTCTAAATGACGAACTTCAGGGTCTTTTCCTAAGTTTCCTACTAAAATAACTTTATTTACACCGGCCATAAACTGATTTTTTAATTATATAACAAATATAACAAACAAACAATATGAATTGCAAGTATTGTTAATTGATTTTTTTTGAATTAAATCGATATTTTTACAGAAAAAAAAGATGATACAAATTCAATCGTTTACTTTCGGTCCATTTCAAGAAAACACATACATTATTTATGATGAAAGTAAAAAGTGTGTAATTATAGACCCAGGATGTTATGATAATCGTGAACGCAATGAACTTGCTGGTTTTATTGAACATAAAAAACTTTCTCCTGTAAAATTATTAAACACACATTGTCATTTAGATCATATTTTTGGAAATGGCTTTGTGGCAGAAAAATATAATTTAGGACTAGAGTTTAATCAGCATGACCAACGCATTTTTGATGCTTATTTAGCCACAGCTGATCTATATAATTTAAATGCTGAACCTTCACCTCAAGTATCAAAGTACATTCATGAAGGCGACATCATTTCATTTGGAAATTCTACACTTGAAATTTTATTTACACCAGGACATTCACCAGGGAGCATTACCTTTTATAATAGAGCGCAAAAATTTATGATTGCAGGTGATGTATTGTTTTATGGTAGTATTGGTAGAGCCGATTTGCCCGGTGGCGATTTTGATACATTAATCAATAGTATCAAAACAAAATTATTTCCATTGGGCGATGATTACAAAGTATACTCCGGCCATGGCCCTGAAACTAATATTGGTTTTGAGAGAATGAATAATCCGTTTTTGGTTTAAAAGTATTAAGTATAGAGTATTAAGTATAAGGTATTAAGAGGATGTATAAACTAGGAAAATATAAACATTACAAAGGCAAGGAGTACGAAGTAATTGGCTTTGCAAAGCATAGCGAAACACTAGAGGAACTTGTTGTTTACAAAGCCTTGTATCAGCCGGAAGGGGAGAACTTGTGGGTTCGTCCGAAGAAAATGTTTTTCGAAGAAATAGAAATTGAAGCCATGCCTGAGGGCAGACAGGGAATAAAAAAGCCCAGATTTGAATATCTGGGCTAGTATTAAATTAATTTTTTGCGTAAACCCTTTCCTCCCGATAGCTATCGAAATTTTGCGGTAAAACTTTCGCACATTTCTCGAGAAGCTCGAAATGACCACGCACTGATTAATTGATCATATCAAATCCACAATACGGTACCAATACCTTTGGTATTTTAATCCCTTCAGGTGTTTGATTATTTTCCAACATAGTTGCTACAATGCGTGGCAATGCCAATGCACTACCATTTAATGTATGCGCCAATACTGGTTTTGCATCACCATCCTTAAAACGTAATTTCAAACGATTACTTTGGAATGTTTCGAAGTTAGAAACAGAACTAACCTCCAACCATTTATCCTGAGCAGCAGAGTAAGTTTCAAAATCGTATGTTAATGCTGATGCAAAGCTCATATCCCCACCGCACAGTTTAAGTGTACGGAATGGCAATTCTAATTCACGAAGCAAGCCCGCTACATAATTGCGCATTTCTTCCAATACTTCATACGATTTGTCAGGGTGTGCTATTTGCACGATCTCTACTTTATCGAATTGATGTAAACGGTTCAAGCCACGCACATGTGCTCCGTAACTTCCAGCTTCTCTTCGGAAG
>JAEUTT010000327.1 GCA_016787165.1 Bacteroidia bacterium
TTTCTAGCCAACTGGATATGGATAGGCTTGACTATTTAAAACGAGATAGCTTTTTTACGGGTGTTTCAGAAGGTGTTATCAGCTCGGATAGGATAATTAAAATGCTGAACGTAGTCAATGATCAGTTGGTAGTAGAAGCTAAAGGAATTTATTCTATTGAAAAATTTATCATTGCTCGAAGATTAATGTATTGGCAAGTGTATCTTCATAAAACAGTGTTAAGTGCCGAAAATTTGTTGGTAAATATTTTGCGTAGAGCAAAGGAGTTGGCCGAAAAAAAGCAGGATTTATTTTGTACTCCTGCTTTAAAAGTGTTTTTGTATAACAAGTATACAAAAACAGATTTTATCAATAAACCCCAATTGTTAGATACATTTGCCATGCTTGATGATTATGATATTATGGCATCGGTAAAAGTGTGGGCAAGTCATAAAGATAAAGTATTATCACTTTTGTGTAAGCAGTTAGTAGATAGAAATTTATTTAAAATTGAACTTCAAAGTCAACCTTTTAAAGAAGAAAAAATTAGTTCATTAAAAACAATTGCCAAAAAAAGAGCTTCACTTAATGAAAAGGAAGTATCGTATTTTGTATTTACCGGAAATGTTACCAATGATGCCTATAGAGCCGATAAGATAAGAATAGGTATTTTATTTAAAGATGGTACAGTAAGAGATATTGCAGATGCTTCGGATCAATTAAGCATAGATGTTTTGGCTAAAACAGTGAAGAAACACTTTTTATGTTATCTATCCTAAATGTTTTTATTCTCTGAGTGATAGTACAATGTTTACAGTAACATTGTCGGATAAAGTAAAGCTATTTCCACCCACCTTATAATCAGTTCTATTTATAGAGAAAGAACCTTTGAGTTCGGTTTTGTCGGCTAAATTTAAAAAATTAAATGGTATTTTAATTTCTTTAATAGTTCCATTAAAGTTGAGTTTAAATGTCCCCAAAAAGCTTATAGGACCTGTTTTTTCAATTTTTGTAGACTGTATAGTTATTTTTGGAAACTTTTCTACATCAAAATATTCAGGCTTTTTAAGATGATTGTCTCTCATTTCAATGCCGGTATTAATAGTGTTGGCACTTATAGATGCTTTTATGTTAGCATCTTCGGGTTTAAGCGGATTAAAATCGATAGCTGTTTCCAGGCCTGAAAATGTTCCATTTACAGTAAGTCCGGCATTTTTTATTTTAAATGAAATAGATGATGATTTTACTTTCCATTGTTCTCCGGAAAATAAAATAGGAATCAAAAAAAGAAAACTAAATTTAATGATAACAAGTTTCATTATGCCTGATTAATTTTATTAATCAAATAATTTTGTCCTACAAATTCACCGCATGTTCTAATTGCACCTACAGTAACTCCTAATACTCCATGCATATTTAAATTTTGTCCCGTGAAATATAAATTAGGAATTTTGGTTTTAGGTGAAATAAATGTTTTTAATGGATCTCTGTAGTCTTTAGCAATTCCGTACAATCCACCATCTTTTGCTCCAATGTAATCGCGGTAGGTAAGTGGTGTGGATGCTGTGTATGATTGAATTTTACTTCTTATATCAGGGATGTTTTTTTGTACTTCATCAATAGCTCTTTCTGCAAATTCTTTTTTGAAATCTTCGTATTCTTGTCCTCTACTTTCATTATTTCTTGGTATAGTAGCAAATGTATGTTCCCATTTTTTTACTTCAGAAAATGGTAGATAGCAAAGTATAGTTAAACAATCAGCATACTCATCAGATTTTGCCGATTTAGGAACAAAAATACAATATCCATCAGGCCATTCTTTTCCTACTTTGTAAACGCCTGTCCATACATCATTTCGTTTGTAGTGATAGATGTTATAGTTTAAGTATTTAAATGTGTTTGGTTTTAAAACAACATCAATGATAAATGCAGAAGAAGAGTTTTGTAAGCCTTGTAATCTATGGCGATAAGCATTTTTTATTTTTTCTGATTCTAAAATATTCATGGTTGTAGCCGGATGAATATTAGAAATAAAATTTTTGCCTTCAATACGCTCACCATCTTTTAACTCAACAAACTGAACCATTCCATCCTTTTCAACTATACGGGTTACTTCTGCATAGTTTCTAATCTCTCCTCCAAGTTCTTTAATGTTTTTTGTTAAAAGTTTTTCTATTTGAGCTCCACCATTCACACATTTGTACGAACTTTCAATATAAGTATTTGCAACAAGAGCATGAACATATAAGGGCGTTTTGTCGCCTTCTCCAGCATACAAAGGGTTTGATCCGGCTAATACATTTTGCAGTTTAAGATTAGGAGTAAGCGATGCAATAAACTCACGAGCATTTATATCTAAATATTTTGTTCCAATAATAGGAGCATCATCTGCTTTTAGTTGATACAAAGGAAAGTAATCACAAATTTCTTGAATATGCTTAACATACTGTTGCAATACGGCTCTTTCGGAAGGGAATTTTTTTGCCAATTGTTCCACAAAGTTATCATATCCTTGTGCATGAAAATATTCGTTATCATCACCTTCAAATGTAATCCTATCAAAACCATCTTCATTCATTTTA
>JAEUTT010000264.1 GCA_016787165.1 Bacteroidia bacterium
AATTAAAATAGTAATTTTGAAAATTATGAAGCTACAACTAATATGTACCCTTTTATCGTTTTCATTGTGCTTACATTCGCAAAACATTGATAACCTTAACCATACCAAACAGCTCCTATTTAATGATAAATATGTTGAAGCACTATCTATACTTAATTTACACATTGATAAAAGCCCAACCGACTATGAAGCACTCACATTACGAGCGAGTTGTCAACGACTAATTGGAAATTACGATATTGCTTTTGTTGATATTGCAAATGCAATTAAGCTAAACAAAAATTATCCAAAAGCATATACAGAGTATGGAAAATTATGTATCATGAAAGAGAATTATCAGCTCGCAATGGTAAATTTTAATAAAGCAATAGAACTTGATTCATTAGAGCAACAGGCCTATGCTAGCAGAGGAACGCTTTATGCTTTTTATTTAAAAGGAGATTCAATGGGGCTAATTGATTTAAATAAAGCCGTACTATTAGATTCAACAGATGAATCAAGCAGATACAATAGAGGTATTTTATACAACGATAAAGAAAATTACGAGGCAGCTTTAAATGATTTAAATTTTTGTTTAAGAAAAAAGCCTAACGATCACCTAGCGCTAAATGCTAGGGGGAATTGTTATTATAATATGAAAAAATACAATGAAGCGATTACTGATTATTTAAAGGCGGTAAAATACAATACAGGAACTAACCCACATGAGTTTTTAAACACTGGAGATATCTATAACTCAATAGGAGATTGTTATTTAAATTTAAACAAAAAAGCTAAAGCGAATAAATATTATAGGAAAGCGATACCTTATGGGGTATAAATTTTTCGCTTTATGATTTCAATACTTTTTCGGATAGCATATTAAAATCAATACCATCAAAACTTCCTGAACTCATCATCAATAAATTTTTGTTTTCAAAATTCATTGCTGTAAGCTTCTGTAAAAGTAAATTTGAATCTGTAAATACATTTACATTTTTACCTCCAAAAGCATCTAAAACCTGCTCTTCTGATATAACTTGTAATTTTTTATGTGCAATCGTATGCGGATTAAAATAAACAAATGCTTCATCTGCCAATTCCATTGAACCGTGATATTGATTTAAAAATTCTTGATTTAAACTACTGAATGTGTGCAGCTCCATACACGCTATCAACATTCTGTTCGGAAACTGTTTTTTTACGGCTTGTGTAGTTGCCTTTAATTTTGAGGGTGAATGTGCAAAATCTTTATAGACAGCTGTTTTATCATTTTTATTAACTAACTCCAATCGTTTAGATGCTCCTTTAAAGCTTTTAATAGCATCGTAAAACGAATGCTCACTTACTCCAATTTTAGCACAAGCCAACTGAGCAGCTTTTATATTCATTAAATTATGGTCGCCAAAAACTTGCAATGGTACTTTTGATTTATCAGTAGTAATTAAAGATGTTACTCCATTGCTAATTTCATGTTCAGGAATAGCGTAAGGTATTTTTTCAATTTTATTTTTCGACTGTTCACAAACTTTTTTTACTTCATCATCTAAACTACAATAAATGATACTGCCATCTTTTTCAATCAGGTCAACAAAAATTTCAAACTGATGTACATAGTTTTCAAATGTTGGAAACACATTAATATGATCCCAAGCAATACCACTTAAAATAGCAATGCTTGGTTTGTACAAGTGAAATTTTGGTCGTCTGTCGATAGGAGACGACAAGTACTCATCACCTTCAATTACTGCTATTCTAGCTTCTTTAGTAAACTTCACCATCGTTTCAAATCCTTGTAACTGCGCTCCTACCATATAATCGCAGTCAATTTTTTGATGATTTAAAACATGTAAAATCATAGCGGTTATGGAAGTTTTACCATGACTACCACCAATAACGATTCTTGTTTTTTCTTTTGTTTGTTCATAAATGTACTCGGGATAAGAATATATTTTCAAACCCAATG
>JAEUTT010000277.1 GCA_016787165.1 Bacteroidia bacterium
TGATTTATTAAAATGGTATTCAACAGATGCAAACATTACACTAAAAATAGATTCTTTGTATAAAAGTAGCATTTGCTTGAGTGATGCATTGCAATTTACATTACCCATACTTGAAAAAGAAATTACCAGCATTGGCTATAAAAACAAAGCCTTATTTGAAACATTAAAAATTAAAAAAGAAAATCAATTTCAATTTTTGTTGTCGGAATTTGATAAATTGGAAGAGCAACCTTTTATTAAAGATTATTTATTTAATGGTCTGCACTTATACATGAAAATGCTGCCCCAAAATCAGCTATTTTCAAAAGCATACAATCGGATAAAACCCAAAAATTATTTTTATCATTCTGAAGTGATTAAACAATTTGACCAAGTAGAATTACTCAACAAAAAACTACCTCCCGAAAAAAAATTTAGTGATTCAGAATTAAAAAACACACTATCTGTTATAAAAAATTCATTAACCCTATTACAACGCGAAACAGACCCTGTTACTTATTTAGATGAAAAATCATTTCGATTATATGAATTAGAAAGAGGTATTTCTATTGCCATATATGGCATTACAGCCAGTCGCCAATTACCTCTTGAATCGTATGTAGGGTATACTTTATTAAAAAATGGATTACCAGCGGCTTATGGTGGTGCTTGGGTATTTGGAAAACGTTCATTATTTGGAATCAATATTTTTGAACCTTATCGTGGTGGCGAATCGGGTTATATGATGTGTCAATTATTACGTGTATACCGACAAGCATTTGGAGTTGATTATTTTGAAGTAGAACCATACCAATATGGACTGGACAACCCCGAAGGAATAAGCTCTGGAGCTTATTGGTTTTATTTTCGTTTTGGATTCCGCTCTTTAGACACAGAATTAAATAAACTATCGTTAAATGAATTTGAAAAAATAAAATCACAAAAAGGCTACAGAAGTTCAGAGGAAACGTTATTACGCTTTACCGAAAGTAATATTGCACTTAATATGGGCAAAGGCATTCCATTAACTATTGCCGAAGTAAGAGAAAAGGCAACACAATTAATTGCAGAAAAAAACCAAGGAAATAGATTAATGGCAGAGCAGGAAATCATTAAAAATTTTATTAAAAAAGCGGGAGTAAAAAAAACGTATAGCAAGGAACAAAAAAAGATGCTATCAGAAATTGCATTTTTTGCAGAAGCGATGAAAATAAATGCCCCTGCTAAGCTAAAACTTATGCATGAAATGGTTCTTTCAAAATCAATTGATTTGTATGCCTATCAAGCGTTATTAAAAAAGGTATTAAGTTAATGCTATAGCACCTTCATTAATTCTTTCATTATGATTGTCATCTTTTTTTCGGCTTGAGCAGCTACATGCTGTACCTCTTCATGTGTTACTTCCACAATTTTCCCTTCCACACCAAGGTCGGTAATGATGCTCATTGCAAAGCAAGGAATATTCATGTGACGTGCAACAATTACTTCTGGCACAGTGCTCATCCCTACTGCATCGGCTCCTAATCTAAATACCATACGGTACTCAGCAGGCGTTTCAAATGTTGGACCTGAAAGCCCTAAATACACACCTTCTTGAACTTTAATTCCGTTTTCTTGTGCAACCTTTTTTGCTTTTGAAATAAGTACTTTATTATACGGCTCACTCATATCCGGAAATCGTGGACCAAGCTCTGCAATATTTTTTCCTATCAATGGATTGGATGGAAAAAAATTAATATGATCATTGATAATCATTAAATCACCCACTTCAAAATTTGGATTTACACCACCCGAAGCGTTAGAAACAAATAGTTTTTCTATTCCTAAAAACTTCATTACCCGAACAGGAAATGTAACCTGTTGTAATGTATACCCTTCATAATAATGAAAACGACCTTGCATAGCAACTACTTGTTTCCCGCCCAGTTCTCCAAAAATCAACTTTCCGGAATGACCTTCTACTGTTGACACAGGGAAGTTTGGAATTTCTTCGTAAGAAATGGTGTGTTTAATTTTTATTTCATTCACCAAACCACCTAACCCCGTTCCTAAAATAATTCCAATTTGCGGTTGTATCGTAATTTTACTTTGAATAAACTCAGCTGTACTTTTGATTTGATCTAACATATTTTACTACTTGTTCGTTGAACTCCTTTTTATCTTTATCGTGAAACTCAATTTCTATTGGAATATAAAAAAGAGGAATGTCTTTTAAAAGTGCTGAAAATTCAGAAGTTTTTAAACGCATTGCATCCTTCTCGGTTGTCAATATAATTTTATTTGCGGTTGCAATATTATTAAATATTTTTTTGATCGTTTCTATATCCGACTTATTAAAATGATGATGGTCGGCAAATTTTACAGGCACAATGTTTTTTACTTTATGTTTTAAATAATATTCCAATGATTTTGTATTGGCAATACCTGTAACCAGTGCAATGGTATAATTACGTTCAAAATAAAACTCCTTGGTAAGTGCAGTGGTGGTATCTTCACTATTTAACGAAATAAAATTACCATACTTTATATAGGAGAAATAAACTTTTTGATGAGGCAACGGATTAATTTCTGAAAGCAATCGTTTGCGTTCAATAGGCAATAAAATATCCGGACATTTAGTAACAATAATAATATCGGCACGTTTAGCACCCATTCTAAATTCGCGCAAAGCACCGGTAGGCACCATAAAATCCGAAGTATACAGCTTTGCAAAATCGGTAAGAAGGATGGATAATCCTGTTTTTATTTGACGGTGTTGAAAAGCATCATCCAACAATACACATTGTAAAGAAGGAAATTCTTTTATCAATGAAGCAACACCTCTTACTCGTTTCTCATCAACAGCAACACGAATACCGCTAAATTTTTTTTTAAACTGAAGTGGCTCATCACCTATATCCGAAGAGGTTGATTGAGTATCGGCCAATACTAATCCACTCGTTTTTCGTCCATAACCTCTACTTAGTGTAGCAATATAAAAATCAGGTTTTAATAAACGAATAATATACTCAATATGCGGGGTTTTTCCTGTTCCACCAACCGATAGGTTACCAACCGAAATAGTAGGAATAGCAAATGATTTGGAAGAAAGCAGTTTCCAATCGAACAATTTATTACGCAAAAATACAATCGACCCGTAAATCAATGAAAAAGGGAAAAGAAGGATGCGTAAAAACTTCATTGCTTAAAAATACGTTTTTTTTAAAACAATTGAAACCGAAAAATAAAAATACATTCATAATGACAACCTACAGAAGTAGACATCACTCACAATTAATTTGCCTATGTTGGTGTTATTACCAACAAAACAAACATTCATGATAAAACATCACTCACAATTAATTTTGTAAATTCGCAGAGCAAGAACACAATGTTATGAAACTAAAAGAAATCACCAATTACCTCGAATCCTATGCTCCGCTTGCATACCAAGAAAGCTACGATAATGCCGGATTAATATGTGGCAATGAAAATATGCACATTACAGGCGCTGTAATTTGCTTGGATAGCACCGAAGAAGTGATTGATGAAGCCATTGCATTGGGTTGCAATTTAGTAATAGCACACCACCCCATTGTTTTTTCGGGATTAAAAAAATTTAACGGAAAAAATTACATAGAACGCGTTATTATCAAAGCCATAAAAAACGACATAGCCATTTATGCTGCACATACCAATTTAGATAATATGCTCAATGGTGTAAATGCAAAAATTGCCGAAAAACTTGGCCTGAGCAATTGCAAAATACTATCACCTATTAAAAACAACCTTAAAAAGCTGGCTACCTTTTGCCCGGAAGACAAAGCGGAACAATTACGCACTGCCTTATTTAATGCAGGAGCTGGCTCCATAGGAAATTATAGCGAATGTAGTTTCAATACAAACGGAACAGGAACATTTAAAGCAGGCAATAAAACACAACCTTATGTGGGCGAACAAGGAAAGCTCCATTATGAAAAGGAAGTAAAAATAGAACTCATTTATGAGTCAAATAAGGAAGGGAAAGTGCTAAAAGCCTTATTTGAAACACATCCATACGAAGAAGTGGCTTATGATTTAATTGCATTAAGCAATGAGCAACAAAATATAGGTTCGGGGTTAATAGGTGAATTAAGTGATGAGTTAAGCGAAATCGATTTTTTAAACCATTTAAAAGCCAAAATGAAGGCTGGAAGTGTGAAATACACCCAATTATTGGGTAAAAAAGTAAAAAAAATAGCAATTTGTGGTGGTTCGGGCAGTTTTTTGCTTAAAAATGCCATTCAGGCACAAGCTGATGTTTTTGTGACTGCCGACTTTAAATATCACCAGTTTTTTGATGCCGAAAACCGCATTGTTATTGCTGATATAGGTCATTTTGAGAGCGAACAATATACCTCCGAATTATTTTATGAGATTTTAACCAAAAAATTTAATACATTTGCACTCCATTTGTCAAAAATTAATACAAATCCAATAAACTATTTATAAAAAATGGCAAAATCTAAAACTGACGAAATTTCGGTAGAAGAAAAATTAAGAGCATTGTTTGAATTACAACAAACCGACTCTAAAATTGATAAAATTAGAACTGTAAGAGGGGAATTGCCTTTAGAAGTAAGAGACCTTGAAGATTTAGTAGCAGGCTTAGAAACACGTATCAGCAATTTTAATGATGATATCAAAGGATTAGAAGATGCTATTGTTGAGAAAAAAAATGTAATGAAAGATGCGCAAGCAGCTATCAAAAAATACGAAGCACAACAAGGCAAAGTACGTAACAACCGTGAGTACGATTCTATCACCAAAGAAATTGAGTTTCAAAATTTAGAAATTCAATTGGCTGAAAAACGCATTAAAGAATTTAAAGCAAACATTGCTGCTAAAAAAGAAGTGTTAGCTACGGCTGAAGAAGAATTGTCGGATCGTCAAAAAGACTTAAAAATCAAAAAGAAAGAGTTAGACGATATCGTTTCTGAAACAGAAAAAGAAGAACAATCATTGCTAAAAAAATCAAAAGCTTCCGAAACAGTTATTGAAGACCGTTTATTAAATGCTTACAAACGTATCAGAGCAAATGTAATGAATGGTTTAGGTGTAGTAACAGTAGAGCGTGATGCTTGCGGAGGATGTTTTAACAAAATTCCACCACAACGTCAGTTAGACATTCGTACACATAAAAAAGTAATTGTATGTGAACATTGCGGAAGAATTTTAGTTGATGCTGAAATTTTAACCGGAAAAGTAAAAGCATAATATTAACTATATTCTAATAAAAAAACGAGGAGCGAGCTCCTCGTTTTTTTTATTACAACCCGTTTGTTTAATTTCATTTACAACAACCAACCCGCAGATGCTGAATCAAGTAAGCATCACTGCCTAGCAAATACCAATCTACTAAAGTTTTTCTCGAAATTTTTATTAGCCTTGAATTTTTGTTGCTTTTGTTTCAACGCAAAAGAAAATACAGAATACAGCACACTTTCTCGACAAGCTCGAAATGACCAAGCACACACAAATATTAATAAAACATAAGCACCGTAACCTTTATCGACAGGCTCGAAATGATCATGCACAAAACATACTAATTACACACTCACTACGTTATTAAATTTTAGCAACTAAAAAACATGAAATTTACTCTGTTTCTATCTATTTTACTTTTTGCTACCTCCTCTTTGTCGGCAGTGGTTATTCCTGATTCTATTTTAGCAAAGTGTAACACAGCAAAAAATATCACCTACTTAAGTGAAGAAGAAAAAAATGTGGTTTTATATACCAATATTGCTCGTTGTTATCCCCGATACTTTTATGATGCCATACTAATACCTTACATGAAAGCAACTAACAATAACGATAAAACAAAGTACCACAAAACATTAAAACAAGATTTATACAATACAAAAGGTTTAAAACCATTGCAGTATAATGAATCAATACATCCTATTACTAAAAAATTTGCAACAGAAATGGGGCAACAGGGAAAAACAGGACATGTAAATCCTAAAGGAGAAAATTTACGCAAACGAATGGGAAAGCCCGGCTTGTATGGCGAAAATTGTAGTTATGGATTTAACAATGGATTAGGTATCATATTTCAATTAATGCTAGATGAAGGAGAAATTTCTGTTGGCCACCGAAAAAACATATTAGATCCCGAGTATGGAACAATAGCCGTTTCCATTCAAAAGCACAAAAAATACGAGTGGAATTGTGTAATGGATTTTACTAATTAACACAAAAATCTCCCTTTTTACCCTCCAAAATCTCATTAAACAGTGCAATGAATAATAAATACTGTTTTATTCAATTATATAACGTACATTTGTGTACTTCATTAGAAGATTGGAACTCAATCTATTTGTAACACCCTTTTTACATTTCGGACAATTTCACATTCATCTTTTTAAGACTTAACAAAGGCTTTTTGTATATAAAGCCAAAATAATTTTTAATTAATAACCAGTTCAGCCTAATTGCTGAGCGCAAATCAAAAAAAACAATGAATAAAGGAACAGTAAAATTTTTTAACGAAGCTAAAGGCTTTGGTTTTATTAAAGCAGAAAATGGACAAGAAATTTTTGTACATGTATCAGGCTTAAAAGAAGAAGTAAGAGAAAATGATGAAGTTACATACGATACCGAAGAAGGCCGTAGAGGATTAAATGCTGTAAATGTTAGCAGAGCATAATCCGGCTAATCAGCTGAAACTAAAAAAAGCAAACCTTAATGGTTTGCTTTTTTTGTATATATAAAAGTACATTTGGCGGTTCATTGCAAATAAATTATATTTGAACTGAAGATGAATTTTATTCATTACTGAAGTACAACATTCTAAAAAAAGAGCAAACAATAAATAAAATATGATTTCGATTTTACTTATAGAAGATGAATTGAATGTGGTTAACTTTATAAAAAAGGGATTAAGCGAAGAACTCTTTAAAGTTTCTGTGGCTTTAAATGGCGTTGATGGATTAAAAATGGCTTCAGAAAATAATTACAACATTATTTTATTAGACATTATGATTCCTGAAAAAAATGGAATTGAAGTATGTAAAGAAATAAGAGCTAGTGGCATTAGTACTCCTATACTTTTTTTAACAGCCCTAAATACACCAGACAATATTGCCTTAGGGCTTAATTCAGGGGCAGACGATTATTTAGTAAAACCGTTTAAATTCAATGAACTTATTGCTCGTATTAATGCAATATTGCGCAGAGTAAATTC
>JAEUTT010000037.1 GCA_016787165.1 Bacteroidia bacterium
CGGAGCCAATTAACACAAAAAGTCATGAGTCATCAGCAAGTATTGCACCTGATGGAAGAACTATCTATTTTGTAAGTGACAGAGCAGAAGGAGGTAAAGGAGGAAGGGATATTTGGTATTGTACAAAAGATGATAATGGTAAATGGGGAAAAGCCGTAAACATTGGTGAACCTATTAACACAAAAGAAGACGAAGAAGCAGTATTTATTCATCCTGATGGAAAAACATTATACTTTAGTTCAAAACGTAAAGGTGGTTTGGGTGGTTATGATGTGTATGTTACCACTAATGAAAAAGGATTTTGGAGCACCCCTGTAAATATAGGCTCACCTATAAATACTGCTGATGATGATTTGTTTTTTGTATTAACAGCTAGCGGAAAAACAGCCTATTACTCCTCAAGTAGAAAAGGAACAGAAGGAGAAAAAGATATTTTTGAAATTACTTTTACTGCTTTAGAAAAAAAGAAAGAAAAAGGTCCGCGTTTGGCATTGTTAAAAGGTAAAATATATGATGCTAAAACCAAGCAGCCACTTGAAGCAACCATTGAATTAACAAATGTTAAAACTGGCGAAAAAACATCCAACTTTAAATCAAATAGCCAAAGTGGTAGTTATATGATGAGTTTACCTGCAGGTGTAAATTATGGTATTTATGTTACAGCCGATGGGTATTTGTTTCATTCAGAAAATTTAGATTTACCCGATGCTAGCGACTATCAAGAAATAGAACGTGATATTTATTTACATAAAATTGAAAAAGGAGCTAAAATTGTATTAAACAATATCTTCTTTGATTATGGAAAAGCAACTTTACGAAGCGAATCATTTTCGGAGCTTGCTCGTGTAATTAAAATTTTAAATCAAAACCCTACCATTAAAATTGAAATTTCTGGACATACAGATACAAGAGGTAGTGCAGAGTTTAATCAAAAGTTATCGGAAGACAGAGCAAAATCGGTTGTAGAATATTTAATAAAACAAAACATACCTACCGCCCGAATGAAATACAAAGGATACGGTGAAGCAACGCCTATTAATACCGATGCTCAAATTGATGCTGAACCTTTAGAAACCAGAAAGGAAGAGTTGCATCAGCAAAACAGAAGAACAGAATTTAAAATATTGGAATAATAACATAAAGTTTATTCTTATTGTTTGATAAGCCAACAAACTTTTTATACTTAATTTTTATATGAAGTTTAATGGTTCAAATTGTTTCTGAAATAAAATTAACACATTCGTTAATAGCCTTACGTTCCGATGGTATTCTGGAACTACATACCAATTCAGAGCATGTGTATGAAATTAATGATGTAAAAGAAAATGTAGAAGCTTTTGGAAAATTAACTGACTATAAAAAAGTTCCGGTTTTAATTATTGGAGGCGCTTTTACATCATTAAGTAAAGAGGCGAGAGAGTTTATGGCTACAGAAGATTCATTAAAATATTCGTTATGCGAAGCTTTTTTATTAGCATCATTACCGCAAAAAATATTAATTAATTTTTATATTAAAGTTAATAAGCCTTTAGTTCCTACTGTGGTTTTTACTAATAAAGAAAAAGCGGTAGATTGGTTAAAAAGTTTTTTGTGAAATTTTCTGAAAAAACTGTTGGTGGTGTTGGGCGTTTTTTTTGTTTCTGTTTTTTTCATGTTTACACGTTTTTAGTGTAAACCTATTTCAGGACGAGATACTACATCAAAACTGTCAAGCGAAGACGAAACCCTGTCTATTGCTAATGTGCTGTTATGCCTTCGTGCTTTCATCTTTTCAGTTTAATATAGTCAAGTCTTTTGTTACAGTCTATTGGCGATAATTTGTCCCCTTCCAATACCCATTTTGTCCAAGCTAATGTTGGTGGAGAAACGAATATTGGGTAATTCGATAATGTCAATATAAAATAATTATTCATTGGGTCTTTGATTAAATATTTGTCGTAGTCAAATGAAATTGTGTTAATCATTTTATTCGTAAATTTTGTCCTGCCAAGTTTATCTGTCAACTGAGGATTACTACATTCATTATTAACCCAAATTTCAAAATCGGTAACCACATGTCGTTTTGTTTTAGAATCGTATTTTACTTTAGTTGGTTGTCCGTCTATATAAATGTTATGGTCGCCACGGATGTGAATTGCATCAGTGTCATTAATAATTACCTCTATAACTGAATTGTTTCCAAGTGTGTCAAGCATAACTTCCTCCACATTCTTAATTGTCAATGGTTTTTCATAGTCCATTAGAAATAATGTATCTTTGCTAAATTTCCATTTGCCAGTTGAAGCGGTCGAGCCACGATGAAATGAATTTTGATAAGCAAATGTTGAGTCCTTTTTTAATTCGAGCTTGTAAAAGAAGTTTCCGTCCGAATATGAATATGTCCCAATGATGCTTTGAGGAACAGTCTGTCCGAAAGTTAAAAATGGAACTATTGTCAATATGTAAAATATATTTCTCAATGTCGTTGTCGTTTTAGCATGAGGCATAACGGTTGAGGGCTTGCGTGGTTGGGCTTCTTCTTGCACCTACGTTTCTGCCCACACTAATGTACATTAAAAGCGCAAAAGTTCACAAGGCTTGCCAATAAAAATAAATTTATACCGCTAAAAAAATTCAAGCCTTATAGCACGGACTGCCCAATAACGCCACGCCCTTTGTTAGCACCAGTAATTTATTTCTATTATCTCACTCCCTTTTGGGCCATTTGTTTTGCTTCGGCAAAATCCCAATGATTGTCAGTAGGTAATACACTATAGCCTTTAAGCTTTGGCAATTTTGTGTACTTTGATTCTGCTTGATAGTAGTCTACCACTTGTGCAATAAACCTACAACATTCATTTGGATAATTGATTACTTGGAATTCAGAGAATCGAATAAAAGTCCAGCCATTTGCTTTATATATTCGTTCCTTTTTTGTGTCTTCATCGTTCCCAAAATAATGTATTGGCGTCCGAGTTTTAAAAATATAAGGTTCGTCAATTTCTATTGCTATATATACACCTTTATCTTTATCTTCAAAAATGAAGTCTGGTCTTTTATATCCAATTTCTCGGGTATTCCAAAATATTTTACTTTTTCCGAAGTAGTCAACAAGTAACGCATTCAATATTTTCTCAGATTTTCCAATCTGGCTCTCAAAATCTTCACAATGTCCTGCATTAGTGAATTGTCTTTGTTGTATGAAGTTTAGTATTGGAAATGTCTTTGGAGTGGTTGTTGGTAGCTTTAATCCTATTTGTTTTCTTATATTATTTTGAATTGAAAGACCCTCATTAAAGATTCTGTCGAGTTCGCGAACTCGTTTTTCTTCAATACTGCGATTAATACTTTTTACTATTCCTACAATTATTACAATAACAATTACAAATGCCCAAAACATAAGTGTTCCCATTGGATCAGAATGTCCATAAAGAAGTATCATAAGAGTTAAGTTTAAATTCATAGGTGTTAAATTCAGTCTTTAATTGTTGGTGCTAACTCGCTTATAGGAGCACGTTTTTCATCCTTATATTGCAAAAAAATGCAGTACAAGGATGTTTTTTCTGCTTTTAGCTATACTAATTTCAAAGATAATAAATTTTTATAATGAGTTAAATGGAGATACAACCTGTTGAATGCTTTTTGCACTAAGCTTAGTTTGTATTGCTGTTGCTTTATACTTTAGTTTATTTTTAGTAATATTTCAAGCAATGTGAACAATCAATCTCAAAAAAAATTACCTTTATAGCTCAATAAAAATGATTATGTCAAACACTACAAAATTTGGTTTTGGAACCAAAGCAATACATGCAGGTCAGGAGCCTGACCCAACTACTGGAGCTATTATGACTCCTATTTATCAAACATCAACTTATTGGCAAGAAAGCCCTGGTAACCACAAAGGCTACGCGTATGCTCGTGGAAAAAATCCTACTCGTACTGCACTCGAAAAATGTTTAGCGGAATTAGAAGGTGCTAAATATGCTTTGTGCTTTAGTAGTGGTATGGGTGCTATTGATGCTGTTATGAAATTATTACGACCGGGGGATGAAGTTATTACCGGTGATGATTTGTATGGCGGAAGCTACCGTATGTTTACCAAAGTGTTTGCTCCGTTTGGTATAAAGTTTCATTTTATTGATATGAAAGATATCAATGAAATTAAAAAGCACATCAATGCAAATACAAAAATGATTTGGTTGGAAACTCCTACCAACCCAACAATGCAAATCATTGACATTGAAGCATGTGCTAACATTGCAAAAGAACATAAACTGATTTGTGCAGTTGACAATACGTTTGCTTCGCCTTATTTACAAAATCCGTTGGCTTTGGGTGCTGATATTGTGATGCATTCGGCTACTAAATATCTTGGCGGACATAGTGATGTAATCATGGGTGCTTTATGTGTCAGCGATGAAAATTTATATACTCAGTTAGCATTTATTCATAACAGTTGTGGAGCTACACCTGGTCCTATGGATAGCTTTTTGGTATTGCGTGGTATTAAAACATTGCATATTCGTATGGAGCGCCATTGTGCTAATGGAAGAAAAATTGCTGAATTTTTAAAAACGCATCCTAAAATAGATAAGCTTTACTGGCCAGGATTTACTGATCATCCAAATCATGCTATCGCTAAAAAGCAAATGCGTGATTTTGGTGGCATGATTTCTTTTTCATTAAAAGGAAACAAACAAGAAGAAGCATTTAAAATTGCTTCGAGCATGAAGGTGTTTTCATTAGCCGAATCATTGGGTGGTGTAGAATCTTTAATCAATCATCCTGCTACTATGACTCATGCTTCTATTCCTAAAGAAGAGCGTGACAAAGCGGGTGTGGTTGAATCTCTTTTACGATTAAGTGTTGGTATCGAAGATATTGATGACTTAATTGCTGATTTAAAACAAGCCTTGGCCTAGGAGATTGGTTAATTGGTTGAGTGGGGAAATAGTTAATTAGTTAAATGGTTGAGTGTATGTGAGCGTGGTCATTTTCGTCCCGATAGCTATCGGGATATCGAGAAAGTGCGCTGATTTCAAGTTTTTATATCATTTTTAATCTACCTTGGTTAAATAGTTGAGATTGGTTGAGTGGGTTAATTGGTTGATTTTTGGATTGGTTTGATAATTTTAATTTTCCTTAAAACTTGCTTTGATTGAAAAAAAGCTAGTTTCTCCATCAGTTACAGTGCTATCTGCTTGTAGCAAACCATTATCTTTTGTTTTTAAAGCCAATGTCATTACTACATTTTTATTTACTTCAGGATTTAAAATGGCAGTAAATTTTAAATTATCGCCAGTAACCATTGTTAATTTTTTTCCTATAATGTGTTCTACTGTTTCTTTTACCATTTGTGTAAGGCATACACCGGGTGCAACCGGATTGCCAGGAAAATGTCCTTGATATACTTGATGCTTTGGATTTAGCTCAATGTTAATTGTATATTTTTCAGCATTGCTGATATTTTTGATGGTAAAAAAATGATTTAGTAGCATAGTGTAATTATTTTCGTATCAAATTATAGTTTTTAAATTCTCCAATGTGTATTCCGGTAGATTTATAAATAGCATTTAAAATAGTTCTGCGTAAAGATGATTTTTTTGCTTTTGTAGGATCAAAGGTGAATTTCCATGTTAGTCGTTTTAAGCGTTGTTCCATCACTTTTGGATGTGTTTCTTTAAACAATGCAACCGAGTCAATTTTTGAAAAATCAAATTCATCTACTTGTGGTACATTTTCTTTTATCCAATTATCATCGTGCCACAGCTTTTGAAATTCTAATTGTTTTTGTTGCATAGCAGCTGGTGCTTTTACCCATCCATAATGGTAAATACAAGCATTTACATAAGCAACATTTAATTTATCATCATTATCTTTTCTAAAACTCATCGCATCTTTAAAAGAATAAATATTCTTTTGGTTACGTACCACACGTATTTCTTTTTTTTGCCAATGTCTGGAGTCGGCAATGTAATCATAGGAGCCATAAAAATTTAAGTGGTCAAATACCAATCCATCAACTGCTTTATCATCTTTGTATTTAAGCATTGCATTTTTAATGTTATCCAAGTATTTTTCATGAATGACTTCATCTCCTTGAATATAAAATGCCCAATCGCTATCGGCTGAAATAGCTCTGAATGCTTTATTGGTTTCATCTGCCAGTACTCGTCCTCCTTCACGTAAACTCTCATCCCAAATGGTTTCAATGATTTTTATTTTAGGTGAGTTGATGGATTTGATGTATTCCAAAGTGTCGTCATCTGATTTACCAACGGCTACTACAAACTCGTCACATATTGGTAAGATAGAGGTGATGGCTTCAATGATTGGATAATCAAATTTAATTGCATTTTTTATAAAGGAAAAACCAGATACTTTCATTTGTATGTTTACTCGTTAATAGTAGTACGAAGATAAAGTTTTATTTAGTTTGTTTACTGCTAAACAATGATTTTATGAATGAAGGATAAAAGTATTGGCCACTTACTTTGTTTTTAAAGCTCATAAGTGTGGTTTTGGGTGTTATTTCTATTCTTCTGATTTGAAATAAATCGGCACCAAACTCTTTAGGGCCTGTATTGGTGGATACAGCATAGGTAAAACCCGCTTGTTGGGTAATTTTTTTTATTTCTTCATTAATGCCTCCAAAAGGGTAAGCAAAGCTGATGGCTGTTTTGCCTGTAATTTTTTCTGTATCTTCTTTAGAGCCTCTTATTTCTTGTAATTGTTTAGTGGTATCATGCTGCAAAAGGTTTACATGATGTTGTGTGTGTCCGCCCATTTCTACCCCATAATCGCTCATTTGTTTTACTTGTTCTGCCGACATCATATTTACTCTTGGTTCACCTTCTTTTACACCCCATGCATTATGATCCAATTGTGTTACCAAGTAAATCACCGCTTTAAAATCGTATTTTTTTAAAACAGGAAACATTAATTCGTAATTGTCGAGATAACCATCATCAAAAGTGATGACTACCTTTTTATTTAAATCCATGTTCGGATTTTGTTGCAAATCATAAAAGGTGATGGTTTGGTAACCATTGTCCTTTAAGTACTTCATTTGTTTTTCAAAATCTTTTTCCCAAACATAAATTTTATGTTTACCAATAATTGATTGCTTATTGATTATACGGTGATAAAGCAATACGGGTAAACTGTACTTGTTTTTGCTTGCCGCCATTGGATATTATTTTTTTAATAAATTAAGTTCAATTTTTAGCTTTATATCATGATGCTTAATCAGGATATAATTTGGAAAACCATCGGTATAGTTACTGAGGATAAAGGTAGTTTTTTTTCTACTTTTTTTTGCTTGTTCAATTTTTACAAGCTCTTTTGATTGTACGTTTTTAAAATAATAATTTTGATATTTACCGAAATCAATTTTTGTAATATTTTGTGTTTGTTTGGAGTCAATATAAGAGCTTGAAGGATGTGTTTTTATATTATTCATTAAAAGCACTTCAATATCTTTTTGGATGGTATTTAACAATGCTGCTCTGTTAAATTGTGGAACACAATAGTGTAGTGTAAATAGTGTGTCTTTAAATTGAAAATCAAACAGCTTCATTCCTAATTCGGTAGTAAAAATTACTCGGTAATCATTCGCTTCCATTTGTTTGGTAACTAGCAGTCCGCTGTACTCTTTACCATATACACGAATATTTGTTTTAAATAAAAAAGAATTGAAGTTTTCTCCAAAGATAGAGTGGGGTATGCTTTCAGGTGTAGACGCTGTTTTTTTTAGTTTGCCATACTGCCCAAGCGAACAACTTGAAAGTAAGATGACAATAAAACTATTTAACAATAAATTTTTCATCACCTATTGTTTGGTTCGTTTTTCTGTTTGTAAATTCAATGGTTGTGTAATCATCACCAGGTTCAATCATTTTAACTTTAACTACAGCATAATCTGTTTTTTGAACATATAGTTGAATCACTTTCAAAAAATCTTTTGCTCCTTTTTGCAATGGTGTGAGTTCAATTAAATATAGTTTATCGTTTTCAAAGTAGTTAGGTTGGTAATCTTTGTTATTGAGTAATGTACCATTTACGGTACTCATCATCATTTCATTGATGGATTTAAACATTTTGTTAGAATTAATATCGTACTTACTCACTTTTCCATTGTCTTTAATAAACATTTTATCTTTATTAATGGCAATTAAATACTTAAGTGGCTCGGTATATTCCCATCGAAGCATGTTTACCTTTTTAAATAAAAAATGTCCTTTGGTAATAATTTTTTCCGACATCACACTCAGGTACTTTTCTTGAGTAAAATCACTTTCAATGGTATTAATTAGTTTTGACTGCTCTTCCATTTTTTGTTTGAAAGATTCAGTTTCTTTAACCGATTTATATCCGACTGGCACTTGAGCAAAAATGCTCGAAAACAACAAGCTAAAAAAAAGGGTAGTAAATTTATTCATATGCTTTTATGTTTAATAGCTCATCGATGCTAACAATTTTGAAGCCATTTTCTTTCGCAAAATTAAGTGTTTGTTTTAAAACGTTCACTGTTTTTTTTGAGGTGTCATGAAACAGTACAATAGCACCAGGTTTAAGTTGCAATGTTACTCGATTTACAATTGTTTGAGCATCATCTTTGGTAGTATCTAAAGAGCGTACATTCCAGCCAATTACATGCATTTTAAGTTTATTAACAGCAGTTGCAATATTGGGTGTGGTAACACCATAAGGCGGACGAAAAAGTGTGGTGCGTTTACCAATTATTTTTTCCAAAGCATCAGTGGTTTGGTTTATTTCTTCAACAAATCCTTTTGAGCTTTTAAAGTCGATAAAAAAAGAATGACTAAACGAATGGTTGCCTAGCAAATGTCCTTCTTGGTGAATCTGTTGAACAAGATTTTCGTTTCCTAAAATATTTTTTCCGATAACATAAAATGATGCTTTTGCATTGTATTCGGCTAAAACTTTTAAAATTTCGGGGGTAAATTCTTTGGTTGGTCCATCATCAAAAGTAATAGCAATGTGTTTTTTAGCTGTATTACCTGTATTGTACGCTTTTAAATAAAAATTAGATTGAATAGTGGCTGAGCCATAAATGATAGTCAATTTGAATATCAGGATAGGAAGCAGTAACCAAAAAGGATTGATTGAAAAAAAATAGATAAGTAAACCACACAATGCCAGTGATAGAATAAATAAAAGGCTTGTAGATTTAAATGTTAGCATGCCGAAAGCAAAAGTAGGCTATGATCAATGTTTAAGAAAGTATTGTAAATAAGCACATTTTTAATTGGTTTACGTTTATTTTCTCCAATTAAAATGGCATGGGGTATGTTTTGTGTTTTTAATATCATAGCTGCTATCCACATAGCAAAGCTTGATGCTGTTTGATATTCACCACACAAGTGTTTAAAATAAGTAGCACTTGAGTTTTTAAGTAAACCATCTTTGAGGTTATAATATACATGGTCGTATTGTACATCACCGTTGATGCCATATAAAACAACATCTATATCATTGATTGTTAATCCTTTTTCTGCTAATAATTGATTGATGTGTTTCTCAATTTCAGCAGCACTTTCTGGTTTATAAATGGTTTTTAGCCCTCGAATTTTAGCGTATACATTTTCACCTTTTTGTGCACCAAGCATAAAAAATGCAGCACCTTCACCGGCAATACTTCCGTTTGTTTTTGAGTTAATTAAATCAAATGTTGAAACATTTTCTTTTTTCCAATAGCCAATTCTGTCACATACTTTATAGTATTTGTCAGTCATTTCATCATGTGCGCCAGTAAGTACATTTTGTGCTTCACCTTCAGCAATAGTCATTAAACTATCAAGCAATGCGCTTTCAAATGAAAAGCCTTTGTGTACGTATGTGAAATTATAATTCATGCACTTTAATTGTAATGCAATTTGAGCGCTAACGGTATTGTGTGTGGATTGAATAAAAGAAGTAGGGGTAAGGAACTGTTCTTCGTTTTCAATGATGGCCCATAAAAATTTCTCGGTATCTTCCAGGCATCCTAGAGCTGTTCCTGTAATAATTGCATCGGGCATTGCTACATTTGCATCTTTCATACAAATGTTTGATGCAGCTATCCCCATTTTTATTATGCGAGCCATACGTCTGGCTAAAGTTGGATTTAAGTATTCTTTATAAGAAGGTTCAATGCAACTTAGGTAATTGGTAGTATACACAACAGGTTCTGATAAAAAATCAGAATTATTAAATGTGTTTTGAGGAGAAATAACACTTAATCCGTTGATGTATGCTTCCATTTGTGTTGTAAATCTTATATAGTGTAAATCTTATATAGTGTTTATCTTATTGATAAATGTATTGTTAATTGTGTCGTGAAAATATTAATGCAGAAGTATTGCCTCCAAATCCAAATGAATTAGATAACACATGATCAATTTTTTGATTGGTTAATAATTCGGTTGTTGGTGTAAACTCCACTTCCGGCATTTGATTTTTATAATTTAAATTCGGGAAAACCGTATTGTGATTAATTGCTAAAACGGAAAAAACTGCTTCAATTCCTCCACAAGCACCAAGTGTGTGCCCGGTATATGCTTTTGTGGAACTAATAAAAGGAACATTTTTTCCAAACATTCTGGTAATAGCAGTTCCTTCTGATAAATCGTTAATGGCAGTTCCTGTTCCATGTGCATTAATATAGCTAATGTTTTCAGGTTTTAATCCGCTTATTTTAAATGCTTTTTCCATAGCTAAATAAGCACCGGCACCATCGGGTGAAGATGCTGTTTGATGGTAAGCATCATTTGAATTACCGTAGCCCGAAAGCTCCGCTAAAATAGTTTTTCCTTTTGCTGCTTCTTCTGATTCTAATACAATAAAACCAGCTCCTTCACCAAGGTTTAATCCTTTACGTTCGGCATCAAAAGGTTTGCAGTGTTCATTGTCTAAAATCATTAATGTCATAAACCCGTTGATAGTAAAGCGAGATAGAGAATCTGTTCCACCAACAATGATTCTGTCAACAATACCATGTTTGATTAATCGAGCACCAAACATGATGGAGTTTGCAGATGAAGAGCATGCTGTGCTAATGGTAGAAACATAATCTGTAGCACCAACACTTTCGGCAATACTTTCGGTGCTGTCACCACATTCATGTGTTTCGATGTAGCGTAGCCATTCCCCTGTTTTTTCAGGGTTTAAATAGTCAAACCATAAATTTTCGGTTATTCCCATTCCACCAACACTTGTAGCCGAAATTAACCCAGTACGAAACTCTTTCATATTGTTAATGCCGGCATTTTTAACTGCTTCTTTGGCAGCAATAATTCCAAGATAAGTAGTGCGTGTATTGTCGGGTAAATGTTCAATACCGGCAAGCTTTTTTAGTTCATCATTACTTGCTTTTACTTCACCTACAGGTAGTTGGTGTTGGTATCTAGAAACAATATTATCTAACGAAGAAACACCTGATTTTTGTTTGTTTAAAAAATCAAGTGTTTCTTCTACATTGTTTCCTATGGCTGAGATAATTCCCAGTCCGGTAATGTAAATTTTTTTACTCATAGCTTATTGTTTATTGTTTCAGCTAGTTGTGCTACTGAAAATCAATAACAAGTTTTATTTTTGGTTAGCTTGAATATATTCAGCCATTGTGCGTATTGATTGGAATATTTTTTTTCCATCTTGTGGATTAGCTACTTTAATTCCGTAGTTTTTTTCTAATAATACAATCAGTTCCAAAGCATCAATTGAGTCTAAACCTAAACCATCACCAAAAAGCGGAGCATCATTGTTAATATCTTCTTTTTTTACATCTTCTAAGTTTAATTGTTCAATAATTTCACCTTTTAATTTGTCGATTAATGCATCCATTGTTTTTGTTTATTTTAATTGTTTGTTATTCGTTTATTTAGTTCTTCAGCTGTATGTTTTGACTTTAATCCTTTTTCTGAATTTTCTACAAGATACAAATTTGCTTCATAGTGGTTTTCATAAAAATCGACCCAGCCAGCAACACAAATGCTTGCTTTTTTTGAATTTAACAGCGAATTGATGTAAGAACTCATAAAAAGCGTGTCAAATTTATCAAAAATAAAGAAAGTATTCTCACCTTTTATCTTATTTCTTATGGCAATTTCTCCAATAAGTATATTTGGCAGGGTGTACACAAAATTTGCCGGGCTAGGAAAATAGTTTGCCTTATCATTAATGGTTTGTTGATGTTCGGTATCAATTTCGAGTGATGAAGCGCTATTTGCAATAATGATAGCTATGTTTTCAGGAGTATGTTCTTTTGAAATGGCTTGTGTTTTGAGTAATATTTCGGAAGCAATAAAGGCTAATTTCGAAAGACTATCCATTTTATAAAACTTTGGATAGTTTAGCTGGTAGTGTTTGTAAACCGATTTGAAAAAATCAATAGGCTCATTGCTTTCTGTAAATGTATAATCGAGCGTATTATTTACAAACACTTTTCCATTTTTGATGGAACATATAGCTGATATGTAGTTTTTAGTGCTCATTGTTTTGAAAAAACGATTGCTGCATTGCAACCACCAAATCCGGCAGCTGTTTTAAGGCAATTTTGCAAATTGGCTTCTTGTGTTTTACTAATAATATTTACTGGTTTTGAAGTACCCAATGTTTTAAAATTAAAGGTAGCAATCAAGGTGTTTTTACGCATCGACTCTAATGTTATTACTGATTCAATAATTCCTGCTGCGCCCAAAGTGTGTCCGAAATAGCTTTTTAAACTGTTCATAGGCACGTTTTGTAAGTGTGCATCATTGATTGCTAAAGCTTCCATTTCATCATTAAATAAAGTGGCTGTTCCGTGTCCCGAAATAAAATGAATATCTTCTGCTTTTAAGTTAGATTCTTCCAATGCCTTTTCAATGGCTAATAATAGTCCATCTCCGGAGCGTGATGGCCCCGAAATATGGTTGGCATCATTGGAACTGGCCCCTCCTTTAACAAGAATAGAAGATGTTGTAGAAATAGCAGATACATTGTTAGTGAGTACAATTGTTCCTGCAGCTTCGCCTAATGAAATACCTATTCTTTCGGCATCATAGGGTTTAGCAATTTCGGTGCTCACTGCTTTAAACGATTGAAAGCCGGAAACAACAAAGTGCGTAATAATGTCGGCACCTACCACTATTATGTTTTCATACTTGCTGTTTTCTTCTAGTAAGCGTTTGCCTAGCATTAAAGCAATAACTCCTGAAATACAAGCATTAGAAACTACTAAAGGTGTATTTGGATTTTGAAAGTGAGAGCAAATAACTTTAGCTGTTTCCCATAAGAACAAACGTTTTTTATCGTATTTGTTTTTTAATTCGGGTTGTAATAAATCAATATTTCCTTTGGTGCTCGAAAAAATAATTAGTGTTTTTTCGCTTTTAATATCAATTGTAGTGTTTTGTTCTAAAGCTTTGTGAATAGATAAAATAGCCATCTTTTCGAGCTTTGTATAACCATTGGATGTGTTTAGTTTTTTAAACTCGGTTTCAATTTTTTCATTGTCAATTACAGCTGCATGAACCGGTTCAACTGAAAAATCGGATGTTTCAAAAAAGCGAACTCCTGTTTGAAGGTGTTTTAAGTTTTCAAAGTTTTCTATACTTGTAAATCCAAGAGGCGATATTATATTGTCAGCTGCAACAAAAACGTTCATTCTATTTTGTAATCAAAAAAAATTAAACCAATCCATGTCTTATTTTCCATTCTTCAAAAAAAGGAGGAACGGTAATTAATAATTCATGTTCCATATTTATAAATACTTGAGTAGATTCTCCTGTAGCCACCAACTCATTATCCGATACTCGGTATATTTTATAATTAAAAATAATTTTAGCAGCAGGTGAGTTGATAAAAGTAGTTTCAATAATTACACTGTCACCATACTTTACTGTTTTTTTGTAATCAACATTAAAGTTAACTAGCGGAGTAGCAAACTTAAACTTGTAAACATCCAAGTAGCTAAGTCCGTACTTTTTTCCAAAAGCTTCTCTGCCATCTTCAAAAAATTTGATGTAGTGTCCATGCCAAACAATTCCCAAGGCATCTACTTCACTAAAGCGAACAGGAACCTCAGTTCGGTGTGCCAAGGTTTGCTTTTTTACTGTTTGTGTAAGTGTTTCTATCATTTCGAATGCTAAAGTATTAAATTTTGTGGGATGAATATACTTTAAACAAATCAAAAACGAATTTGTTTGGTAAGTTTTTTTGAAATAAGGAGTAGGGCCTCAATAAAAAACGACTGTATCAATCAGCGTTTTTTGATACAGTCGTTTAAAAAAATGGAGATGTTTGTTTATTTAATGATGTTTACTTTTTGAGTATGAATACCTTTTGAATTAAATGATTTGATAATGTATTGTCCGCTGTATAGTGTTCTAACATCTAAATAGGCAATTGTGCTTCCTTGATAAATGTTCGTTTTATTTACCAATCGACCTGTTGCATCATACATTTCAATATTCAAGTTTTCTTTGTTAATTCCTTTTAATTGAATTGCAATAAAATCGGCTGCCGGATTAGGAAAAACAACTATATCTAATGCTTCGGCCGAATTGTTTGAAATGCCTGTTGATGGTGCAGTATATGTTGTTGTACTTTCGGTGATAGATGTAACTTTTAAACCTGTTTTAACTCCGTAATAGGTTGGGCCAACAATATAAGGGTAAGCAGAATTCCAGTTTTCATCTACAGTTGCAAAATAGCAATAAATTCCATTGGGATATTCGGGTGTTACACAAAATCTGCCGTTGTGTTCATCTAAATAATCAGGACCAATAGGAGCAGTGTAGCCATAATCTTCTCTAAACGAACCTAAAGGATAGGTAGCACTAACATTCGGACCGGCAGTTACACTTGCTCCTGTGTACAATGTATTTCGTACAGTAATGTTTCGTAGTGTCCAACTTGATTTTATGCGAACTATTCCGCCTGTTCCGTCAGCATTTCTATAGCCATACGCACCATACACAGGAAAACCATCATAAGCAAAACCTATTAATGGCGAATGTTGTGTGCTATCAATAGCATACAAGCCATCAGCATCGTACAAATTACAAATAGTAGATATTACATTTAAATCAAGTTTAAATGCACTTGGATTTTGATGATGATGGTAATTCCCCATAGCAGGATGACCTTTGGAGCAGTCGAATCCTAATTTTTCATATACAATTGCATCTCTGTTCCAAACTCCATCGCCTGTTCCTCCTAATGGTCCACCAGCAAATGCTCCTGTTGAATTTTTCCACGATACACCATCGCTATAATTGAACATACCAACACCATTCACAAAAACTCCAATATTACCCATTGGCGTAGAAACAAGAGTTCCTGTATTTTGAACCGGATTTAATGGGAATTTAAAAATTGCATTTTGGTTACTTGCCTGACTAGGGTTTCCATCCAAATACGGACCAACTATGTATGCCGGAATACCTTGAGTGCTCACATACACAAAATTACTTGAGTATTGAACTGTTTGAACATTTGCTGTAAGTGTAGGGTCATTAATTGGAGTAGAGTTTCCCGATACATAATGCCTGCCTTTAATTGTTGTGTTTTGCATCCATTCTAAAATAGCTGGATTGGTTTGTGCATTTAATATAATGCTTGCAAACATAAATGGTAATAATAGGCTTGTTTTTTTCATTTGCGACAATTTTATAGTTGTTTTTAGTATTTGACGATTATTCAAAATTATTCCTTCGTGCTTGAGCGAAAAATATATTTAGGATATGCATGTTGCTTGTCAAACAAAAAAGTTTTATCTGTTAGTGTGAGTAAAAATGATGTTAAATCTACTTTTTCATTTGAACTCAGCTTAATATTTTTAACCTTATCGGAAGTTGTTGGATGATGTTGAACATCATTCGTATAATGTTTTAAAACTTCAGATATACTCTTGAATCGTCCATCGTGCATATATGGATATGAAAACTCGATATTTCGAAGTGTGGGAACCTTAAATTTTAGTGAGTCTTCCTCCTTTTTTGTAATTTTTATTCTTCCATAATCAAGTAGCGAAGTGTCTATTGTTAGTCCATTGTTTTCAAATGCAAGGTTTGTAAATAATGGCTCGGTATGGCAGGTTGAACAATGTTGTTTAAATAAAGCATATCCTTTTTGTTCTTGTTCATTAAATTGTTTTTCCTTTCTCATTACGCTATCATATTTAGAATTTGCACTTATAAGTGTGAGCATAAATTGAGAAATGCTTTTTAAAACTCGTTCACCTGTAATGTTACTGTCGTTATAAGCTTTATTAAACAATGCAGGATAAATTGTTGATTCTTGTAATTTTTTAACAATGTGTTCTATCTTTTCATCCATTTCGGCTGGATGTGTAATAGGAAATAATGATTGTACATCTAAATGATTTACAGCCCCATCCCACATAAATGTTTTGTGCCATGC
>JAEUTT010000331.1 GCA_016787165.1 Bacteroidia bacterium
ATGGAACAAATACACCTTTTAATTTTAATTCTGCTTCAAAGTTATTATCGTTCACTACAAATCTTATTCAAGGAGCGAATACAATTACTATTTCTGCATCAAATAATTCAGGTAGCGATACAAAAACCAGTACAATTATTTATAATGTTCCTATGGCAAGTCAATTGCCCCCAGTAATTACTATTTCTAATCCAGCAAACAATCCTTTTGCTACCACATCTTCAACTCAATTAATTAGTGCTACCGTAAATAATGTAAGCACATCCAATCAAATTAGTGTTACATTAAATGGTGCTGCAACTAATTTTAATTACAATACCATTACCAAAAAAGTATCTATAACAATTTCGCTTATTGAAGGCTCAAACGTTTTAACAATAACAGCAACTAACGCTGCGGGTAGTGATGTTAAAACACAAACTGTTATATACAATAAGCCAACAGTTGTTCCTGCTCCAGTTGTTACAATTTTAAATCCAACTGCTAATCCTTTTAACTCATCTATTGCATTAGCAGCGGTATCGGCAAAAGTTTTAAATGTTACTAGTTTAAGTCAATTGTCTGTTAAGTTAAATGGTTCAGCACTTGCTTCCAATCTTTTAAACTTTAATACATCTTCAGGGGTGTTAAATTTTAACTGTAGTTTAATTCAAGGAGCAAATACTATTTCTATAGAAGCTACTAATGTATCTGGAACAGATTCAAAAACAATAACCATTATTTACACAATACCAGCACCTCCAGTTGTTCCTCCTGTAGTGCAAATTGTTTCTCCTGTTTCTAATCCATATAGTACAAGTGTGAATACCGAAACAGTTATTGCTACAGTATTAAATGTAAATTCATCCAATCAAATAGATGTAAAATTAAATGGCGCAACTATTCCGTTTAATTTTAATTCATCGAATAATCAATTAAGTACTGTTCTTAATTTAATTTCAGGTTCAAATGCATTAATAATTTCTGCCACCAATGCAGCAGGAAATAATTCTAAATCATTGGTTGTTAATTATACTCAGCCTGTGCAAGTTGCTCCTCCAGTAGTTTCATTTACAAATCCTGCTACTGCTGTTTCAAGTTCAAATACATCAACTTTTAATATTGTAGCAAAAGCGTTGAATGTTCTTAATGCAAGTCAGGTAGTTATTACCGTAAATGGTGTTGCTATAACCAATTTTACCATGCAACCGATAACTAAAAAAATTACGTTTACAGCTAATTTGAATATAGGTACCAATGTAATCACTATTTCAGCTTCAAATAGTGGAGGTTCTGATAGTAAATCGGTAACAATAAATTATACTCAATTAATTAACCCAATTTCTCCTGATACGTTAAATACACCAAATGATGCAACTTCTAGACCGTCTGGAGTAGTTAATTTAGGCGGAACAAGCACCTCTACTGCTGCTAAACCTGAAATAACAATTTCTGCTCCTACAACAAACCCTTTTGTTACAGGCGATGCCACATATACGATTACCGGAGGTGTAAAAGATATTGCTAGTTCAGCAAATATGACGGTAAAAGTAAATGGAAACAATGTTCCTTTTAATTACAATCCAACTAAGAAAACGTTTTTCTCAACATTGAACTTGGTTCAAGGGGCTAATATTGTTCTTGTTGAGGCTACAAATGCAGCAGGAACAGAAACGAAAGTAATTACAATTACTAAACAGTAAATGTTAAATAGGTCATTCAAAAAAAACACCCCAAAGGTGGTTTTTTTGTAAAAAAACAATTTTGATGAATTTTCATCGTTAAGCTAAGAATTTGTACCTTCGTGACTCAGAAAATAGAGCCATTTTTATATGCTAAGTAGTTTTTTTCAGTTTATTAAAAGTAAAACATTTCTAATTCATTTAGCACTCTACTTGCTTTGTATTATCATTTTGTTTTTTATTGTTACCACATGGTTAAAATCAACAACTAATCATGGTGAATATATTAAAGTTCCCGATTTTAAAGGATTGAAATTAAACGAACTTGATAATTTTATTGAGGATAAAAAAGTTTCATACTTGGTTATTGATTCAATATATGATGTTAAACTACCCAAAGGTGTTGTGGTTCGACAAGAGCCTGAAGTAGGTGAAGACGTGAAAGAAAACAGAACCATTTATTTATATGTAACTTCTGTTTTACCTCCAAGCATGGAAATGCCAAAATTAGTTGATCGTTCATTGCGTCAAGCGGTAGCAATGATTGCTTCGTATGGATTAAAATTAGGACAAACTAAGTTTGTTCCTGACCAATGTGCTAATTGTATTTTAGAGCAACTTGTAAAAGGAAAAAAAATAGCACCTGGTGATATTATTTTAAAAGGTACAGTAGTAGATTTGGTAGTAGGAAAGGGTTTAAGTGATGAACAAGTTGCTATCCCTTGCTTTTATGGTTATAACAAAAAAGAAGCATTGGAAAAGTTGAGCGAATATTCTTTAAGTTTAGGAGTAATTGTTTACGATACACCTAAAGATTCAGCTTCTTCATTTATTTATAGACAATCACCTGGTTGTGGTGACAATACTGTTAGCATGGGCACATCTATTGATTTATATTTTACTGCTGATAAAAATAAAATTCCTGCAAAGCAAGCAGAAAGCACTAAAGAAAATGGATTTGATTAATAAGTTTAAAATTATAATTGTATTATGCATAAGTTCATTCCATTTGTATTCGCAAGAAATACAAATAGGTGAATTAACAACCAATCAATTGTTGGTTCAAAAATATAGTGCTATAAAATCTTCTCTTAAATTAGGCTCTATAACTGATACCCTAAATTTAGGTTCCAATGGTATATTGGATGATTTTTCATATGCAGGACCTTATCCCGACACATCCATTTGGTTAGACAATTTTGTTTTTGTAAACAATGGTTTTGCAAAAGCACCAATAACTGTTGGAGTAGCTACATTTGATGGAGTAAATGAAAAAGGATACCCCTATAATTTTAATGCAGCTATGGGATCATCCGGCCAGGCTGATTACCTAACTTCAAAGCCAATTAATTTAAGCTATCCGGCATCTGATTCTGTTTATTTTAGTTTTTATGTTCAGCCTCAAGGCAGAGGGAATGCTCCAGAGCAAGCAGATTCATTAGTAGTAGAATTTAGAGGAAAAGGCCCTTTGGCATCTTGGAATAGAGTATGGGCAAAAAGAGGTAGTACCTTGTCGTTGAATGATAGCTCTTGGACATTGGTAATGATTCCTATTAAGGATACCAATTATTTAACAAATGGATTTCAATTTAGATTTAGAAATAAAGCAACACTCAATGCAAATGCCGATCATTGGAATATTGATTATGTATATTTAAATAAAATTAGAAATAAAAATGATACTTTATTTGAAGATATTTCTTTTGTGTACAATCATACCTCTATGTTAAATGCATATACAGCTATGCCTTGGAGGCATTATGCAACTTCAAATATGAAATCGAATTATGCTACTACACTTAGAAATAATCATAATGTTACTAAAAATGCAAGTTTCACTTATCGCATTTTTGATGCAAATAATTTACAAATAAGTCCAACATACTCGGGTGGAAACGACAATATTGATCCCTACATCACCAATGGATATTCAAGCTCAGCTCCATTTATTAATCCACCACTAAGCCCTTTTGTACTTCCTGTATTAACGCAAAAAGATAGTTTTTATATTCAATGTGCTGTTAATTCAACGCCTGATTTTAATAGAAAAAATGATACAATAAAATACGTTCAAAAATTTGATTCGTATTATGCTTATGATGATGGTTCGGCTGAAGTATCAATGGGACTTAATGTATTATATGGTCAGCTAGCTTACCGCTTTAACACAAGCATTGCAGATACACTTAGATATGTTGATATTTATTTTAATCCTTTTGAAGTAAATGCAGAACTTTTTACTTTTAAATTAAAAGTATGGGCAAATGCAGGTAACCTGCCCGGAATCTCACTATTTACAAGTGATTCGGTGTTGACTCCTGCTTATGGTGATGATTTACCCAATCAGTTCACACGTTATCGTTTAAGCACTCCACTTTATTTGCCAGCAGGAACATATCATATTGGCTTTATTCAAAACACCAATCAGTTTTTGTATGTAGGCTTGGATAGAAATATTAATAATCAAGATAAAATAACTTATAATGTAAATAGTGTTTGGCAGTTTTCTCCAGAGGCGGGTTCATTGATGATTCGTCCTGTTTTTGGCGCTGCACTTGATTTTGTAGGTGTGAATGAAAATAATATTGATTTAAACAAATTAGTCGTATATCCTAATCCTGCTACTAATCGTTTGTATTTTAAAACATTAAAAGCCGATTTGTATTTAAAAGGAAATTATGAAATTATAGATATGTTAGGCAGAACAATAGAAAGCAATACATTACCAACAGATGGAATCAATATTTCATTTTTATCTCAAGGTTTTTATTTTTTGAAAATAGTTTCAGAAAATTATTCATCAACTGTAAAATTTGCAGTTTCAAAATAGTTTAATCAGTACAACATGAGTGTAGAAGAAGTAGAATTGCCAGAAGAGCAGGATGGTGACCAAGAACTGTTTGAGCATTATAGAGTAGTTGCAGATAAAGGACAAGAGCCTTTGCGTATTGATAAGTTTTTGATGAACAGAGTGCAAAATGCTACTCGAACAAAAATTCAACAAGCAGCTGAGAGTGGAAATATTTTAGTAAATGAAAAACCTGTAAAATCAAATTACAAAGTTAAACCACACGATGTAATTACTGTTGTGTTCGCTCATCCTCCTCGTGAGATAGAGTTGATTCCTCAAAATATTCCAATAGATGTTGTATTTGAAGATGATGATTTGATTATTGTAAACAAGCAACCAGGAATGGTGGTGCATCCGGGTTATGGTAATTACAAAGGAACATTAGTAAATGCGTTGGTATATCATTTTCAGCAGTTGCCCGTGAGTAAATCGGGAGCAGCACTTGAAAAAAATAAAAAATCAACAGAGCAAGCTGTATTACGTCCTGGTTTAGTACATCGATTAGATAAAAATACAAGTGGTATTATGGTGGTTGCAAAAAGTGAAATCGCAATGACTAAATTGGCACAAGATTTTTTTGATAGAAATTTGGATAGAAAATATATAGCTCTTGTATGGGGCGATTTTAAAGAAGATAGCGGAACAATTGTTGGAAATATTGGCCGCCATTTAAAAGATAGAAAATTAATGGATGTTTTTCCTGAAGGAAGTGAATTAGGGAAACATGCTGTTACACATTATAAAGTGTTAGAACGTTTTGGTTATGTAACATTGGTTGAATGTAAATTAGAAACAGGTCGTACACATCAAATTAGAGCACACATGCAGCATATAGGACATTCATTATTTAATGATGATACATACGGAGGAAATCGAATTTTAAAAGGAACTACATTTGCAAAGTACAAACAGTTTGTAGAAAATTGTTTTAATTTATTGCCTCGTCATGCTTTGCATGCTAAATCATTAGGGTTTAATCATCCAACTACCGGTAAATACATTCATTTTGACTCTGAAATACCGGATGATATGCAAGCGGTATTAAAAAAATGGAAAACCTATTCAAATAGTAATGAAGTAGAAGATGATTTTATTCAGGAAGATGATTCAAAAATAAAATAAGTTATTCGAAACGTTTACGCTCAATAATTCCTCCACCAACTAAATCATCGCCTTCATAAAATACAGCCGACTGTCCGGGAGCTATAGCAGAAACACTTTGATGAAACAATACATTTAGTTTATCGCTTTGATGTGAGATGTTTGCCATTGTTCCAGGGTCTTTGTATCTTATTTTAGTTAATGCTTCAAAATTATCGGGTAGGGAAGCATATTTAATTAAGTTGTATTTACCAACAGTCATTTGTTGTTGTTCCAAATCTTCTTTACTTCCTAAAACAACAGTATTTGTTTCAGGTACAATTTCAAGCACATGTAATGGCTCGCCAACAGCAATTTCTAAACCTTTACGTTGCCCAATAGTATAAAAAGGATAACCTTTATGTTTTCCTAATACAGTTCCTTTACGGTCAATAAAATTACCTCCATCTACTTTGCTTTCTAACCCTTCCACTTTACGTTTTAAAAATCCGCGATAGTCGTTATCAGGCACAAAGCATATTTCATAACTTTCGCTTTTTGTGGCTAAATCAATGTATCCATTATCGATGGCCATTTGTTTTATTTCCGATTTTTTAAAATTTTGTAAAGGAAATAGTGTACGTTTTAGACTTTCTTGAGTTAAACCCCACAGTACGTATGATTGGTCTTTGTTTGCATCCAATCCTTTTGAAATAACATATCTGTTATTTTCTTCTCTGATGCGAGCATAGTGTCCGGTAGCAATAAATTCACAATCAAGCATGTCGGCACGTTTTAAAAGTGCTTCCCATTTAATATGTGTATTACATAAAACACAAGGATTAGGAGTTCGCCCAGCTAAATATTCATCCACAAAATTGTCAATGATATAATTGCCGAATTCATTTCTGATGTCAAGAATATAATGTGGAAAGCCAAGATTAACTGCAAGCATACGCGCATCGTTAATACTATCTAAGCTACAACAACCCGTTTCTTTTGTTGATCCTCCTGAGGAAGCATAGTCCCATGTTTTCATGGTAATGCCAACCACTTCATACCCTTGCTCATGAAGCAATAAAGCAGCAATGGAGCTGTCAATTCCACCACTCATTGCCAATAAAACTTTTCCTTTTTTACTCATTATTCACCTCTGTATTCTTCGCTATATGGATCTTTTGTATTAAATTTTTCCGACTGTTGTTTTTCTTTTTCAAGTTGTTCCTTGGTAATAATACTTTTGTCTTCGCCTTGTAGTCTACCATTAATGTACACATCTGTACGTTCTAATTTGCCATCTTCATTATAGTATTTCCACGAACCATCTTTTAAATCATTTTTGTAAATACCTTCTGCATTTATTTTTCCGTTTGTATGATAATAAAGTGTTTTTCCTTCTACTTTTCCATTGATGTATTGAGAGCTGTATTTTAATTGTCCATCTTCAAAATATTTTTTTACTGCACCATCAAGTTCTCCATTTTTCCAATTTTTAATTTCAGAAACCTGTCCGTTTCTGTAGAACACTTTGCTAATGCCATTTTTCTTTCCATTTATGTATGTTTCTTCCGATAGTATTTTTGCTTCTTCATCGTAAAATTTCCAAAGGCTATCTTTTTTTTCATTTACATATTTTCCTTCACCCATTATTTTTCCTCCCGGGTGATAAAGCTTTGCATAGGAAGTTGTTCCATTTTTCAAAAAAAGCATTTCTGCTTTAAGTATTCCGGAGTTATAGTAATAATTAAATTTTCCGGTAGGTTTGTCATTTAAAAAAGTACCTTCATACACCTTTTTTTTATCAGCATCATATTTAATCCATGCTCCTTGTTTTTTGCCAGCAGCATCTATTTTATTTGGAGCATCTTGCGCTTTTATTGTACTTCCTAGTGTTATAAATAGGATAAATAAGATGTTTTTTAAAGCCATGATTTACTTGTTTATGGTATAACGGTATTTTTACTAAAAGATACTAAAATGCTCTGGTCACAAAAGTACTAAATTTTATGCTGCTTTAATTCAAATATTAGACCAGAAAAGGAGCTTATTTTAGCTGGAAGTATAATTTCTTTAGCCCATCAACAAAACTCGACCATTCAAAACGCTTTTTTTCTTCAATGGTGTTTTGGGTAAATTCAGCTTCTTTGTGGTGTAGGTAAAAGTCGGCTATGGCATCCGCAATTGATAAAACATTTACCTCGGTAACGTACCCTACTTTTTTATGTGGAACAATTTCGGGTAATCCTCCAACATGCGTAACCAGCATTGGTTTCTCAAAATGATACGCTATTTGAGTTACTCCACTTTGTGTGGCAGTACGATAGGGTTGAGCGATAATATCGGCAGCGCAAAAATAATTTTTTACATCTTCCGAAGCTATGTATTCTGTTTTTAAAATGATTCTGTTTTGCAAATGATGTTTTTCTATTAATTGGTTGTAGGGAGTAGCATCTTCATAATATTCTCCCGCAATAATTAGTTTAACATTCAAATCTTGCAAGCGTTTGTCGGCCATGGCCTCAATTAATAAATCAAGTCCTTTGTATTTTCTGATAAAGCCAAAAAACAACACATGTTTATCGTTTGCATTTAAATGTAATGAATTTAGAGCATCCTTTTTACTTACTTTTTCTCCAAAAATATTGTAAATGGGATGAGGCAAAAATAATTTTTGTGATGTTTTGGTAAAGCTTGATAAATCATCCAATACCGATTTTGACATGGCAATAAAACCATCACATTGTTTTATAAAATAATTGGTAAAAGCACTATCGCCAATTCGTTTTTCATGTGGAATAACATTGTCGGTGATTGCGATTGCTTTTATGGTGCTATTTTTTTTGCTTAGCTTAGCAATAGTACCAAGGCAAGGCCCCATAAATGGTAGCCAATAGCGAAGGACAATAAAATCAGGTTTTTCATTTTTTATTTGTTTGGCCACGTTTATCCAATTGAATGGATTAATTGAATTGATTTTTGTTTCAATTGTAATGTCTTTCGGTCCAATACCATTGTCGTACTGTGTTTTCCCTGGGAATAAAAAGCTTGGATATTGAAGTGAAAATGAAATAATTTTTGTTTCAATACCAGATTGATTCATAGCACGGCATAGCGCTTCATTAAAATTGGAAATCCCTCCACGTAATGGAAATGCAGGACCAATGATAATTGATTTTAGTTTCTTTTCCGACATATTCACAAAGATAAGTTTTTTAGTACATTTGCGGTTCCTAATTAAATAAATAAACCAATGAAAAAAATTAGCATTTTAATGGTAGCTACCATTTTGTTTTATGCATGTGGAAGCAATAATAATGAAAATTCGAACAAAGGATTGCAGGATAGTGTTCAAGCATTTTTAGACAGCTATAATCAAAAGTATACAGAGCTAAATGTGATAGCCAATGAAGCATCGTGGTTAACACAAATTAAAATTATAGAAGGAGATTCTACCAATGCTATTGCGAATAATAAAGCACAAGAAGAGTTGGCTGTTTTTACAGGTTCGGCAATAAATATTGAAACTGCTACAAATTATTTAAAACAACAGGAAAAACTTGCCGAGTTACAAGTAAAGCAGTTAAAAGCAATTATTTATAAAGCGGCTAATAATCCAGAAACGGTTGGTGATTTAGTAAAAGAGCGCATTAAAGCAGAAACAGAGCAAACTGAAAAACTGTTTGGTTTTGATTTTAAAATTGATGGAAAATCGGTTTCTACCAATAAAATTGATGCTATTTTGGGTGAAGAGTTAAATTTAGTGAAACGTCAAAAAGCCTGGGAATCAAGTAAAGAAGTGGGTAAAGGTTTAAAAAAAGGTTTAGCTAACTTACGTGATTTACGTAATAAAACAGTTCAAGGTTTAGGCTATAAAGATTATTTTGAATATCAAGTATCTGATTATGGAATGACAACTCAAGAGATGATAGATATGTTACAACAATTTAACAAAGAATTGTACCCATTGTTTAGAGAGTTACACACCTTTGCTCGTTATGAGTTAGCTAAAAAATATAAAGTAAATGAAGTACCCGATTTAATTCCTGCACATTGGTTGCCTAACCGTTGGGGACAAGATTGGAGCAGCTTGGTGGATGTAGAAGGAATAAATTTAGACAGTGCATTAAAAACAAAAGATGCAGAATGGATCGTAAAACAAGGAGAACGTTTTTATGTGAGTTTAGGATTTCCTGAATTACCAAAATCATTTTATGAAAAATCAGATTTATATCCTTTAGCTGCTGATGCAGGATACAAAAAAAATAATCATGCATCTGCTTGGCACATGGATTATAACCAAGATGTACGTTCATTAATGAGCGTGGAGCCTAATAGCGAATGGTATGAAACATCGCATCATGAGTTAGGGCATATTTATTATTATTTATGTTATAGTAATCCTGATGTACCTGTTTTATTAAGAGAAGGAGCAAATCGTGCATACCACGAAGCCTTAGGAAGTATGATGGGAATGGCAGCAATGCAAAAACCATTTATGGAAAATTTAAATTTAATTCCTAAAGGAACTAAAACCGATGAGATGAAAACCCTTTTAAAAGAGGCATTAAACTATGTAGTTTTTATTCCGTTTAGTACAGGAACCATGAGTATGTTTGAGCACGAGTTGTATTCAAACAATTTACCGATGGATGAATACAATAAACGTTGGTGGGAATTGGCAGCGCAATATCAAGGTATTGCACCGCCCGCAGTAAGAGGAGAGGAATATTGTGATGCTGCTACCAAAACACATATTAATGATGATGCAGCACAGTATTATGATTATGCATTATCCTATATTTTATTATTTCAGGTACACGACCATATTTCAAAAAATATTTTGAAACAAGATCCACATGCTACCAATTATTATGGTAATAAAGAAGTAGGTAAATTTATTTCAGAAATTATGACACCGGGAGCAAGTGCTGATTGGAGAAAGCTATTAAAAGAAAAAACCGGTTCGGAATTGAGTGCAAAGGCGATGTTAGATTATTTTATGCCATTAATGGATTATTTGAAAAAAGAAAATGCGAACAGAAAATACACATTACCAACGTTAAATTAATTTAAAAATGCTTGAAAAGGCATTTTAGGGTGTATCTTTGCAGTATAGTTTGTTCATTGAATAATTGGGGTCGTTCAGGTTTTGACAGCGAGTGCGATTTTTATGTAAGCATGTGGTGTGTTGTGAATATGGCACCTAAATCCTAATTCTCAAAATTCTATCTGGCGAGTCTAACTACGCTATGGCTGCTTAATACCAAGTATTAAGTGCCTTTGTTTCCGGAGAAGCTCTGATCTTCTGCGTCTCCTGTGAAGCATTACAAATGAAGAAATAGTTGCGAAGAGTTTCGATTCGTGATGAGATAAAGAAACTAAGTAGGTCTTGTGGCGCGTAAACTTGCCTAAATCTATCGAAAATCAAAAGTTTGCTAAACATGTAGAAAGCCTATTAATTCCTTGTTTGGACGAGGGTTCGAATCCCTCCGACTCCACCTTCGCCCTCCGAAGCTTTTTTGAATCTGATAAGATTCAAGAAGCGAAGGAGGGCTTCTATATTTTAGTATTTAACCTTTAGGGCTACGGTGGACGCTGTCCCTTTTGTATAATTTAGTTTTTATGTGGTACGTTTATCTACTAAAGTGTTCTGATGGAACATACTATACAGGTTGTACAAGCAATCTAGAAGAAAGAATGAAGAGGCATAACAAAAAAGAAGTATTGTATACATCATCACGTTTACCTTTCGAATTAATTACACACATTGTATTTACCGATAAATACAAAGCTTTTGCCTTTGAAAAATATTTAAAATCTGGATCAGGTAAGGCATTTACCTTTAAAAGATTAGTTTGATCCACCTTCGCCCTCCGAAGCTTTTTGAATCTGACAAGATTCCAGAAGCGAAGGAGGGCTTTTATATTCTAATGTTTAGTCTTCGGGGCTTCACTGTAAATTAAGCTTACAACCTAAGCTTACAACCTAAGTTTTAACTCTCCAAATCCTTCATAAACTTAGTAAGTAAAAAGAGATTTAATTTTATACAATTAACTAATAAAAATAGGAAGTGTTTTTTTTTAATACTTTTAACCTACGATGTATCGTAGATTATGTCTCCGAAAAACCGGAAAATCGTGAGGTAATTATAGGAGTCCTAGGTTCGAATCCCGCGGGATCACTTGGTTAGTTTTAGTAATTTTCAAGAAATCACAAAAGCTTGTATACTAACGTTATACAGGCTTTTTAATTTTCAGCCGAATTCAACTTTTTTCAGTTTTTGTCACTTTTTGGTTCAGAAATGTTTCATCCGAAACCCGATGTTTCACCCAAAAAACTAAAAACATGTCAAAACCAAGCCTCTCGTTTTTCCTAGGATTGGAAAAGCAAAACTCTAAAAACGGAAAGATTCCTGTTTATTTAAGAATTATTGCAAACCGCGAAAAATCGGATATTCGAATTCCACTTGAAATAGAGCCGGAACTGTTGCCACTCTGGGATAATTCGTTTATGCGATTCCGTGAACCTATTGCTGAACTAAATAGAATATTAAATAAGTATCAAAAAATGTTTGATGATATGCTCTATTTAAATGCAGAAAAACTTTATCAATTATCAGCCAAAAATATTAGGAATGAATTGATTGGTAAAAATGAAACAGGACAAATGTCAATAGTAGAAATGTTTGAAAAATATTTTAATGATAAAATTGATAAAAACACAGGCAAGCCTTTTGAGTAATTAGCAATTTCTTTTGCTAAAAATGCAAAAGTGGAACAGGATTTTACAAAACTGCAACTCATTCTACTATTTTATTCTTAATAGCATACATAACAATCCCAGCAGTGTTTTTAGCTCCTGTTTTTTCTAAAATATTTTCACGATAAGTATCAATTGTTCTCGGACTTAGAAATAATTTTTCTGCTATTTCTTTATTTGTAAATTCTTTACAAATAAATTTCACAACTTCTAGTTCTCTTTCTGTTAAAAGAGATTTTTTGAAGGAAGGGTTGATTTTTTTTGAAGATGCCAATTTTTTCACAAGTGTCCTTGAAATATGGTCATTAAAATAATAATCTGTTTCAATTACGCTGTATATTGCATCAACAACAATTTCAATGTCAGTATCTTTTGGTAAGAAGCCATTTACACCCCTTTCAAGTAAATTTATTATCAACCCATCTTCATTATGCATAGTGAGAATGATGACTTTAACTTCGGGATATTTGAGTTTGATTATAGAGGCTGTTTCTGAACCATCCATTATTGGCATTTCAAGGTCTAATAATACAACATCAGGTTTCTTGATTTTGAATGACTCTAATAATAACTTTCCATTAGAAACTTCGGTTATAATTTCTAGTTTATCATACTCATCTAAAAGAGAACGTATTCCTTTTCGGAATAGACTGTGATCATCAACTATAGCTATAGAAAGTTTTTTATTCATTTTATTGGAGTTTGAATAATTATTTGTGCTTTATTATCATTCATATAATCTATTTTAGAATTCATGACATGAATTCTACTAAAAATACTTTTTAAGCCGATTCCTTCCGATAATTTTAATCGTTCTTCAACAGTTTTGTTATCTATCCCTTTTCCATTATGAGAAATTATAATTATCAACTTACTATGGTTTTGGTGTAATAAAATATCGATAGTAGAAGCC
>JAEUTT010000336.1 GCA_016787165.1 Bacteroidia bacterium
TATTAAAAACAGTATCATTAAATAAAATCGACTCCTGCGTTACAATACCCATCAAAGCTCGTATGTCTTTAATTTTTGCTTGTTTTAAAGGAACGCCATCTATTAATATTTCGCCTTGTGTAGAATCATAAAAACGTGGTAACATATCGGCCATAGTCGTTTTTCCTGAACCCGATTGACCTACCAAAGCAATAGTTTTTCCTTTTTCAATTTTTAAATTAATATCATTCAGCACCCAACCTACTTCACCCTCACGATAAGCAAACGAAACATTCTTGTATTCAATTTCTTTTTCAAATTTAGTGAGTGCTACCGGATTTTCTGCATCTTTAATTTTTAAATCAGCATCCAATATTTCATTAATTCGTTCGGCAGATGCCAAGCCTTTTTGTATAGCATAATAAGCACTGGTAAACGACTTTGCAGGCGTTAGCAATTGCGAAAACATAGCTAAATAGGTTAATAACATTGCACCATCCATAGTATTTTCAATCAATACCATTTTACCGCCCAAGTATAATAGCACTACCAAAACACTAACACCCATAAATTCGCTTAAAGGAGAAGCTAAATCCACCTTGCGATACATCTTAATTGAAATTTTAGTGTATGCTTGATTCACTTCTTTAAATTTATCGCTAATACTCTTTTCGGCATTAAAGCCTTTGATAATTCTTAATCCGCCAAGCGTTTCTTCCATCATCGATAACAGCAAGCCCATTTTTTCTTTTCCGCTAGTAGAAGAGCGTTTTAAACTTTTCCCAATTTTGCCTATCAATAATGCTGTAATAGGCAATAGAATAAAGGCAACAATGGTTAGCTTTAAACTAATTGCAAACATTAACACCAAATAAATAACAATAGTAAGCGGTTCTCTGAAAATCATTTCCAACGATTGCATAATGCTCCATTCTATTTCCTGAACATCTGTAGTCATACGCGAAATAATATCTCCTTTTCGTTCTTCTGAATAATACGACAAAGGTAACTCAAGCGTTTTATCATATATCTTATTGCGCATATCTCTCACTACATTATTTCGGATAGGACCAATAAAAAACATCCCCAAATAACGAGTTAAATTTTTCAGGAAAATATTTATAACAATAAAAATACAAATACCAATAAGTACATTTATTTTTCCGTACTCTGCTGCTCCATGTGCTAATATATAATTGATTTTATCAACTATTCCTGTCATGCTTAACTCAAATGTAGGATCTCCTTTGTTCACTATTTCCTGCAACTCAGTAGGATTGTTAGAAAACAACACCTTTAAAAAAGGGAAAAGCATTGCAATAGAAAACAAAGAAAATATAACGGAAAGTATATTGAATAAAATATTTAATGCTGCGTATCGCCAGTAGCCTTTTACATATTGTAAAATACCAAAGAAATTTTTCATGCCACAAATATACTGTTTGTTGCATTATAATTGCTATTTTTGAGCTTATAAAATAAGTTAAATCATGGATTCTACACGTCAACTTAAAGTATCACGATTAATTCAAAAAGAGCTGGGAGAAATTTTTCAGAGAGAAACGCGCTTACTTTTTGGGAATGCACTCATTACAGTTACCCAAGTACGTGTTAGCCCAGATTTAAGCGTTGCCAAAGTATATGTAAGTTTATTCAATGTTCCCGACAACAAAGCACTTTTACAACAAATTCAAGAAAACACAAAAGAAATACGCATGAAACTTGCTGAACGTATAAAAAAGCAAGTTCGAATTATTCCTAACCTCGTTTTTTATCATGATGATTCATTAGATTATGCAATGCGTATTGATGAATTACTAAAAAAATAATTCAACTCATTTTTATACTAATCAAAAGAACCATCCTTGTATAGATGAATCTTCCTTTTTTCATAGCAAAACGATATTTGATTTCAAAAAAATCACGCAATGCGGTAAATATGATTACAGGAATTTCAATCACAGGAATTGCCATTGGAACACTTGCATTGGTTGTAGTATTATCGGCCTTTAATGGATTATCTTCACTCGTAGAATCATTATACAACTCCTTTGATGCTGATTTACAAATTACAAATGTAGCAGGAAAAGCTTTTTCGTTTTCGGAAGAACAAAAAAATGAAATAAAAAAAGAATCGGGCGTACTTTATTACACAGATGTTGTAGAAGGTAATGCATTAATAAAACTTAATGAAAAACAAATTGTTGCAACAGTAAAAGGTGTGAGTTCCGATTTTCAAAACATGAGCGGCTTTGACTCACTCATTAGCAATGGTAAATTTAATATTAGTCAAAATAACATTGTAGTAGGTAATGGTATTAAATACACCTTAGATATAAACACAAACAGCTACTTCTCTCCTCTATCACTGTATGCACCTAAAAAATTAGAAGTAAATTCAATAAACCCTGAAGATGGCCTAAATGAAATAAAAGCTTACCCTGCAGGAGTATTTAGCATCAATGACGAGTTTGATGAAAAGTATGTATTTATGAATATTGAACTAGCAAGCAAGCTTCTCGATTATAAAAATCAAAGCACGAGCATTGAAATTGGCATTGATAAAAAAGCCAATGTGTATGATATAAAAAAAAATATAAGTTCAATTTTAGGTGAAGAGTACATTGTTAAAACGCGTGAAGAACAAAATGATGTTTTGTACAAAACAATTAAATCAGAAAAATTGTGGGTATTTATCATTTTAACATTCATACTTATCATTGCAAGCTTTAATGTTATTGGCTCAGTTAGCATGCTTATCATGGAAAAGAAAAAAGACATTTCCACACTTTATTACTTAGGCGCAAGTAAAACTTTAATAAAAAACATATTCTTATTAGAAGCATTTCTCATTACATTTATTGGAACAATTAGCGGAATTATTTTAGGAGTTATCATTTGCTTTATACAAATAAAATTTTCAATACTTGAATTTGATGAACATTACATTGTAAATGCATTCCCCATTAAAATAAAACTTTATGACATCGTATTAATATTTATTGTAGTGATGCTAATCGGACTAAGTATTGCTTGGTATCCCATTAAATTTTTTACAACTAAATTAATTAATCATTGATAAAAATTAAATACATATTTCTACTTGTTTTAATTACAATCTTCAACTTATCAAAAGCAGAAGATTGTGAAAAAAAATATTTGATTGACGCAACATTTTCTGTCAGTGAAAAGCAGAAATCTGCACTTTCAACTATTAATACATTAACCATTCAAGGAAATTATGAAGAAGCTAAAAAGCAAATCAACCAATTAAAATCAAATAAAACTTCCTCACTTTTTTTATCTGCTATTTACACCTACGAAGCCAGCATTTTATACAATCAAAGCAATTACAAAAAATGCATTGAGCTTTGTGACTCCACTATTTTTTTGCTAAAAAACGAACCAAACAATGCTTATCAAGTAAAAGCATTGAATTTAAAAGCAAAAGCATTGGCTTCATTGGATGAATTTGACAATGCCATACAACAATTACACAGTGCAAAAATAATTGCTGAAAAAAATAATGATGCATACGGATTAAGCATTTATTATTACTTAAAAGGCTCAGTGTATGCTGATAAAGGACTATTTGAAAAAAGCACAGCTTTGTTCGACTCAAGCCTTACTATCAAAAAAAAAATCAATGATGAACTGGGTGAAGCCGCCTGTTATTCCTTTTTAGGTTTAAACAACTCTTTCATGGGGAATTATTCTATTGCCATCAGCTTTATTCAAAAAAGCATCACAATCCGCGACAAAATTGGCGACAAAAGAGGATTAGCAAATTCATACTTAAATTTATATCGTATTTATTACGGGATGGGGGAAACAGATAAAGCATTATCCTCAGAATTTAAGAGCCTAGAAATATGCGCTGAAATAAACGACTTGCAATGTGTTTCAGGTAGATATACAAACATTGGTCAGCTATATCAACTCAAAGGGGAATACAATAAAGCATTAGAATATCAATTCAAAGCATTGGATATTAGCAATAAATTAGGACTAAAAATTAGAACAGCACTCATCCATGAAAACATTGCACGCGTTTTTATTCAACAAAATAAACTCGAAAAAGCATTTAACCATATTGATACCAGCTTTGTTATTCGACAAGAACTAAATGATGATGAAGGACTGACATCTATATATTATGTAATGGCATTGTATCATAACAAAAAAAATGACCATAGCAATACCATCAAGTTTGCAACACTATCGCTTGAAAAAAGCATTAAATTAAAGCTTCCTTTTTTATCAAAAGATGCACACGAATTATTAAGTAAAGCTTATTACGCTAGCCATCCCAAAGAAGCGCTTGAACATTACAAAGCATTTATTATATTACGAGATAGCATTTATAACATTGAAAAAACAAAAGAAATAACACGAAAAGAATTAGAGTTTGATTTCGCTAAAAAAGAGCAGGTTCAAAAAATTGAACAAGAACAAAAGCTCTCTATCATAAATCAAGAAAAAGAACAAGCCGCACTTATTCGCAATATTTCAATACTTTTTTTAATTATTGTTATTACCTTTTTAATTATTGCGATACGAGCAAATAAAATAAAACACAAAGCTCAAAAAGAATTAGAATTTGCTAACAAGCTATTGCATTCTACAAATCGAGAATTAAAAGAAAATAATCAAACTATCGAACATCAAAAACAAACAATTGAATATAAAAACAGAGAAATTACCGATAGCATTAAATATGCATTTAATATTCAATCAGCGCTTATTCCAAAAGAAGATGAGTTTGCAAATTATTTTAAAGAAGCTTTTGTACTATTTAAACCAAAAGACATTATCAGTGGTGATTTTTACTGGATAACAGAAGTTGATAATAAAATAATTTACGCAACAGGTGATTGTACCGGACATGGAGTTCCGGGAGGATTTATGAGTATGCTTGGAATTTCATTATTAAATGAAGTGGTAAATGAACATGAGCTTACCGACCCTGCTTTAATATTAAGCAGACTTAGAAAAAAAGTAATTAAAGCATTACGACAAAAAGGATTATATGGAGAACACCAAGATGGGATGGATATGATACTGTGCGTATTAGATAAAACAAAAAAAGAATTGTTATATGCAGCAGCTAACAGACCACTTTATATCGTATCAAAAAATAATGGTGCATATACATTAAAAGAACACAAAGGCGATAATCAGCCGGTTGGTATTTATGGTAAAGAATTAAAACCGTTTAAACAATTCACGATAAGCTTAAATGATAACGATATCCTGTATACTTTTTCTGATGGCTATGCTGATCAGTTTGGCGGGCCTAATGGCAAAAAATTTAAATACAAGCAAATGCAAGAATTATTTTTATCAATCGCACATTTACCGTTAAACGAGCAAAAATCAATCATTGATGCCACCTTTTATAGCTGGAAACAAAATATTGAGCAAGTAGATGATGTGTGTGTAGTAGGAATAAAAATTTAAATCACCTCTATTTCCAGATAATTTCGTTGTACTTCATCTAGTATAGAAACTATTTCATCGTATGAATTAGAGGTAACTAATCGCATACGGTATTCTTTAAAATGTGGTAAGCCTTTAAAATAATTTGCATAGTGTCTGCGCATTTCTAAAATACCCAACACTGGATTTTTCCATTCCATCGATTTTTGCAAATGTGTTTTACAAACGGTGATTCTATCTTCTATTGTTGGCTTAGCAAGATGTTGGCCAGTTTTTATAAAATGTTTCACCTCATTAAATATCCAAGGATAGCCAATGCTTGCTCGTCCAATCATCACCCCATCAACACCAAAACGTTCTTTCATTTCTTTTGCCTTTTCCGGAGTATCTACATCACCATTTCCAAAAATTGGAATTTTTATTCGAGGATTATTTTTTATTTCGCCAATTAATGTCCAATCGGCTTCACCTTTATACATTTGCGAACGCGTTCTGCCATGTACACTCAATGCTTGTATTCCGATATCTTGTAAACGTTCTGCTACTTCTGCAACATTTTTTGTTTTATCATCCCAACCCAACCTGGTTTTAACAGTCACAGGTCTATCAGCAATTTTAACAATCTCCGAAGTCATTTGAACCATTTTAGGAATATCTTGCAAAAGAGCCGCACCAGCACCTTTGCAAGCAACCTGCTTTACCGGACAACCATAATTAATATCTATCAGATCAGGTTTTGCAGCATTAGCAATGATACCCGCTTCCCTCATCGAATCTATATCAGAACCAAACAACTGAATCCCTATAGGACGTTCATATTCAAATATATCAAGCTTTTGAACACTTTTAGCAGCATCACGAATCAATCCTTCAGATGAAATAAATTCGGTATACATTAAATCGGCACCATTTTTTTTGCATACATACCTAAAAGGCGGATCACTCACATCCTCCATCGGAGCAAGTAACAAAGGGAAATCTCCTAATTCTATTGAGCCAATTTTAGCCATGCTATTTTTCCAGGAAATACTATTTCCGTAATTTGTATATTCGCAATTCAAGAACACACAAAGTTACCAAAAATTAGAACAAGTATGCAAAATACAGAACAAGAGCGTCAATCATGGCTAAAACTCACCATCATTTTCCTATATATTTTAGCTTATGGATTTTTAAATGTGATTGGTAGCGAAAATGAACTAAACCTTAATTTAGATAATGAAGGCATGTTAAACATGCTGAAAATACTACAAGCAGTAAGTGTTGTTTTGGTTTTTATTATTCCCGCTATTTTATTTGCAACATTATGGACAAATAAAAAAATTCATTATTTAGGTGTTACCACACGTCCTGCATTTGCAACTATTATTTTGGCGGGAATTGGAATGATTGTAGCAATGCCTCTCATTAATTGGTTAGCAGAAGTCAATCAAAACATGCATTTACCCGATGCTTTCTCTGGCATTGAAATATGGATGAAAAATAGCGAAGAAAAGGCAAGTCAATTAACTGAAGCTTTCACCAAAGGAACATCAATTAGTACGTTAGTTTTAAACTTGTTTGTTGTTGCATTTATGGCAGCAGTGAGTGAAGAGCTTTTCTTTAGGGGTATGTTACAGAAAGTATTAATTGAATGTTTTAAAAACAAACACATTGCTATATGGATAGGAGCAGCATTGTTTAGCGCATTTCACATGCAATTTTATGGTTTTATCCCACGAATGTTAATGGGTGCATTTTTAGGATATCTGTTCCTATGGAGCGGCTCATTGTATGCAAGCATTGTTGCACATTTTGTAAACAACGGAATGGCCGTTTTGTTAGTTTGGCTATCTAACAAAGGTTCTATTTCGGTAGATATAGACAAAGTAGGCACCAATGAAAATGAATTGATTTTTGTTGCAATTAGCTTAGTATTAGTTGTAGCAAGCCTGTTTTTTATATGCAAATTAGAGTTAAAGAAAAAACAGAAACAATTAATAGAATAATAGTTTAACTTTGCGTCCCAATTTACCGGAGAGGTGTCAGAGTGGTCGAATGAGCAAGCCTGGAAAGTTTGTATACGGGAAACTGTATCGCGGGTTCGAATCCCGCCCTCTCCGCAAAAAATAAAAACAATGCATAGATATATACGAAACTTTTGCATTTTATTTTCAATTTTACTTGTCACCTACTCTAGTTTAAGAGCTTATTTCTTATCGTTTACACATGATGAAAGTTTCACCTATTTAAATGGTGTGCATAACACTTTTATGGATATTATTTCAAATAATGTAAACTATGGCACCGCCAATAATCATATATTAAATACACTTTCAATGAAATTTTTTGAATTTTTATTTGGAAGTAATGATTTAGCTCTTCGTCTTCAAAGCATATTAGCACACATTATTTTTATGTTTACAAGTTATCACTTACTAAAAAACATTAAATCACCCATCATTTTTGCTGCAGGATTTTTGTTACTAAACTTAAATCCGTATATGTTCGATTTTTTTTCATTAGCAAGAGGTTATACACTAGCAATTTCATTTATGTTAATCAGCATATATTACTTTTTTGATTTCATAAAAGAAGAAAAAAACAAATCATTATGGATAACACTTATTACTGCTTGTTTAGCAGTACTTTCAAATTTTGCATTATTTAATTTTTTAGCAACTATGCTATTGCTCATTGAATTAAATTTTATTTTGAAATATTTTAAAAGCACACCTCAACCGATTAAATTTATTATCAAAAAAAACATTCCCATATTCATTATCATTGCAATAATGGGAGCTATTTGCTTTGAACCAATTCGTAAACTAATAAAATTCAATGCCCTTTATTTTGGAGGAAACAATGGCGTATGGCAAGATACAGTAGGGTCTTTAGTCCAAAAATACACGTATAACATCTCGTATAATTTTGACATCACTAGTCCAATTAAAATAATCATTATTATCTCACTGGTATCTTATGCTACACTTTTGATTTACAATTTATACAAAACAAATCTTGACTTAAAAAATAACAGAGGAGCATTGTTCTTTTTAATTCTAGCATCAATGGTAAGTATTAGCATCATTCAACACATTTTAATTGGTACTATGTTTTTTATGGAACGATTCGCCATCTTTTTTATTCCGGTTTTTATGTTTGTTTTTGTTTATTTTTTCAACACCTTATTTAATCATAAAAAACTATTCAGCTATCTATCAGTAATACTCATCATTAGCATTACGAGTCTTTTTTCACTTCACTTTTACAACACTATTAACATAAGCTATTGCGATGATTGGAGATATGATGCTGATATAAAAACAATGCTTAAAGATTTAGAACCCATCGCAAAAAAAGATTCAAAAACAGAAATCAAATTAGCAGTTGAATGGTACAACGAACCTGCAATTAATTTTTACAAATCGACTCAAAAATTAACTTGGTTATCAGAGGTAGAACGTGAAGGAGATAAAAATAAATCATATGATTTCTATTTTTTATCTAAAGAAGAGTTGTCTTTGTATAAACACGACTCCGGCAAAGTTGTAAAGGAATATCCCGTATCAGGACGAATATTATGGCAATAATAGTATGCTGTTTATGATAAAATACACTTCCCATTTATTCTGCTCAAGCAATCTCTTTGCGACACTTTTACATAACATCTTCCATAATTTTGTTTACACAATTTGTTTTTATCGCAAAACCGCTGATAATCAATATTTTGAATTGTTAATATCGGTTAATTAATTACCGCTATTCTCATTGGCTAATTAGTTCAAGAAGCTTAACTTTACGCTTTCAAAAACATAACCCTACTAATTATTCATAGTATGATTCATTTCTTCGGAAACAATTCCAATAGAGTATATGCTGTTCAGGCAAAAGCTGAAATAAATGCAACCGATATCAAAAAGTTAAATTGGTTGTTTGGTGGTTCTAATAAAATAGAACAACCTATTATCAAGGAAACATTTGTTGGTCCGCGTGCTGCCATGGTTACTCCTTGGAGTACAAATGCAGTTGAAATCACGCAAAATATGGGAATAGAAGGATTAATTCGTATTGAAGAGTTTGAAAAGATTGCTGCTGACTTCAACGATTTTGACCCCATGTTGTCGCAAAAATATTCAGAATTAAATCAAGAAATTTATACTGTCAACATTAAGCCAGAGCCTATTCTGGAGATTGCTGATATTGACGCCTATAACAAACAAGAAGGATTAGCATTAAGCTCGGAAGAAGTAGAATACCTAAATAATCTTGCTACAAAGCTAAATCGTAAACTTACCGACTCCGAAATATTTGCTTTCTCACAAGCAAACTCTGAACATTGCCGTCACAAGATATTCAACGGAACTTTTGTAATCAATGGCGAAGAAAAACCAATATCATTATTTAAGTTAATCAGAAAAACATCGGAGACGCATCCCAATGAAATTGTATCCGCTTACAAAGACAATGTAGCATTTATCAAAGGGCCAAAAGTAACTCAATTCGCTCCTAAATCGGCTGATAAACCTGATTTTTATGCTGAAAAAGAATTTGAATCCGTTATCTCTTTAAAAGCAGAAACACATAATTTCCCTACTACTGTAGAGCCTTTCAATGGAGCTGCTACCGGTTCAGGTGGAGAAATTCGTGATCGCTTAGCAGGTGGGCAAGGTTCTTTGCCATTAGCAGGAACAGCGGTGTATATGACATCTTACTCCAGATTAGACAATAGCAGAGAATGGGAAAACGGAATGAAAGAAAGACCATGGTTGTATCAAACACCAATGGATATTTTAATCAAAGCATCAAACGGTGCATCCGACTTTGGTAATAAATTCGGTCAGCCACTAATCTCAGGTTCTGTTCTTACATTCGAACACGAAGAATCAAAACGCAAAATTGGTTTTGATAAAGTAATTATGTTGGCTGGTGGTGTAGGTTATGGTAAATTAAATCAAGCGATAAAAAAAACACCTAAAGCAGGTGATAAGATTGTTATTCTTGGTGGTGAAAATTATCGTATCGGAATGGGTGGTGCAGCTGTATCATCCGCAGATACAGGTGCTTTTGGCTCAGGTATAGAATTAAATGCTATTCAGCGTTCTAATCCGGAGATGCAAAAACGAGCAGCAAATGCTATTCGTGGTTTAGTAGAAAGTGATAACAATCCTATTGTTTCTATTCATGATCATGGTGCAGGCGGACATTTAAATTGTTTATCGGAATTAGTAGAAGCAACAGGTGGATTGATCGATATGGATAAATTACCTGTTGGCGATCCAACCTTATCTGCAAAAGAAATTATTGGCAACGAGTCGCAAGAGCGAATGGGTTTGGTAATTGGTGAAAATGATATTGATACATTAAAACGCATCTCAGATCGTGAGCGTTCTCCAATGTATACCGTTGGTGATGTTACCAATGACCATCGTTTTACTTTTGTTTCAAAAACAACCGGTATCAAGCCAATGGATTATGCCTTAAGCGATTTCTTTGGTAGCTCTCCTAAAACGATTATGAATGATAAATTGGTGGACAGGAAATATGCCAATGTATCATACAATGTAAATGACATTCCTACTTACTTAAATAAAGTTTTACAATTAGAAGCCGTTGCTTGTAAAGATTGGTTAACCAATAAAGTTGACCGTTGTGTAGGTGGACGTGTAGCCAAACAACAGTGTGCAGGACCATTGCAATTACCATTAAACAATGTAGGTGTAATGGCATTAGATTATAAAGGAAAAGAAGGGATAGCTACATCTATTGGTCATTCACCTGTTTCTGCGTTGGTTGATCCTGTTGCAGGTTCACGTAATTCTATCGGGGAGGCACTTACAAATTTAGTTTGGGCTCCATTAAAAGATGGATTGGCTTCCGTTTCATTATCCGCAAACTGGATGTGGCCTTGTAAAAATGAAGGTGAAGATGCTCGTTTGTACGATGCGGTGAAAGGTTGTTCAGATTTTGCAATTGAATTGGGAATAAACATTCCTACAGGGAAAGATTCATTGTCGATGAAGCAAAAATATCCGAATGATGAAGTAATTGCTCCGGGAACAGTTATCATTTCGAGTGTTGGCAATTGTTCGGATATCACTAAAATTGTGGAGCCTGTATTGAAACGTAATGGCGGAAATATTTATTATTTGAATTTTTCTCAAGATACATTCAAATTAGGAGGCTCATCTTTTGCTCAGGTGCAAAATAAAATTGGCACTGAAGTACCAACCATTACAAATGCAGTCTATTTCAAAAAAGCATTTAACCTTTTACAAGAATTGATCAAAGCAGGTAAAATTAAAGCGGGACATGATATTGGAAGTGGAGGTTTGATCACTACACTTTTAGAAATGTGTTTTGCAGATGTAAATTTGGCTGCTAGTTACGACCTAACTTCTTTAAATGAAAATGATTCGGTAAAAGCATTTTTTAATGAAAATATTGCAGTGGTGTTTCAAGCCGATGCATCAGTAGAAACAGAATTTTCTAAGAACAATATTCAGGTAGTGAATATTGGAAATGTAGTTGATGGAAATATCATCACTGTAAAAAATCATGCTGATTCATTTAACTTTAACATAACTGAAACGCGTGATACCTGGTACAAAACATCTTTCCTTTTGGATTCTAAACAATCTAAAAATGGAATGGCAAAGGAGCGTTACAACAATTATAAAAACCAGCCATTAAATTTTGTTTTCCCGAAACACTTCGATGGAAAAATGCCTGTCACATCGAGCTTGTCACTTCGAGCGGAGTCGAGAAGCGAGAAGCGACCAAAAGCTGCTATTATTCGTGAAAAAGGATCTAACTCCGAACGTGAAATGGCTAATGCTATGTATTTAGCAGGTTTTGATGTAAAGGATGTGCACATGACGGATTTGATTTCAGGAAGAGAAACCTTGGAAGACATTCAATTTATAGGAGCTGTAGGTGGTTTCTCCAATTCAGATGTGTTAGGTTCTGCTAAAGGTTGGGCAGGAGCATTTTTATATAATGAAAAAGCAAATACGGCTATCCGTAATTTTTTCAAACGTGAAGACACTTTATCAGTTGGTATTTGCAATGGTTGTCAGTTATTAATGGAATTAGAATTGATCAATCCGGAGCATGAAGTACACGGCAAAATGCACCACAACACTTCCGGCAAACATGAAAGTGGTTTTACTTCGGTGAAAGTTCAAAAGAGCAATTCAATTATGCTTTCTTCTTTAGAAGGAGCTACCTTAGGTGTATGGATTTCGCACGGTGAAGGAAAATTCAAATTACCCTATTCAGAAGATAAATACAACATTGTTGCTAAATATGCTTATGATGCTTATCCTGCTAATCCGAATGGTTCTGATTTTAATACAGCAATGATGTGTGATAAAACAGGTCGTCATTTAGTAATGATGCCACATATTGAACGTTCTACATTCCCATGGAACTGGGCACATTATATAGATAGAACAGGTGACCAAGTGTCGCCTTGGTTAGAAGCATTTGTGAATGCAAGAAAGTGGATCGAAAGTAGAAAATAATATTCTTAGGAGTTTAATTCACTAATGGCTATCCATGCCATTAGCCCTGCTCCAATTTCTAATGCAGCTTCATCAATATCGAACGTGGAAGTGTGAACACCACTGATAATTCCTTTTGCTTTGTTTCCAGTTCCTAAACGATAAAAACAAGAAGGAACTTGTTGTGAGAAAAATGCAAAATCTTCTGCAGTCATACGTAATGGCAATTCTTCTACATTTTCTTTTCCTAAATAGTCTATTGCAGCATTGCGAGCAGTATTGGTAGTAGCATCATCATTCACTAAAAAGGGATACCCTTTTTCTACTCTGAATTCACAAATTCCATTCATGCCTTGTGCTACATCTTCTGCAATTTTTTTCATTTTTGAATGTGCTTCTGCTCTCCAATTTTCATCCATTGTTCTGAATGTTCCTTCAATTTTTACTTCGTCAGGAATCACATTTGTTGCACCATTCCCAATTATTTTTCCAAAGGCAATTACTGTTGGGGGCTTTGGTATATTATCGGCTTCAAGTGTTGAATAAGCAGGTGGTATTTCCATAAATGCTTTGTTCAGTTCCAATAAAATTTTGGAAGCAATTAAAAGTGGATTGTTATAATCATTAGGCATAGCTGCATGTCCGCCTTTGCCTTTAACAGTTAAATATAATTCATCTGTACTTGCCATGTACATTCCATTTCTAAAACCTACCTTGCCAACTTCCATACTAGGAAATACATGTTGTCCGAACATTTTTATAGGCTTAGGATTTTCCAGTACTCCTTCTTTGATCATTAAAGATGCACCGCCAGGTAATTTTTCTTCACCAGGCTGAAATATTAATTTGATAGTCCCTTCAAATTCATTTTTTAGTTCATTTAAAATTTTTGCTGTTCCTAAAACAGATGCCGTATGCACATCATGTCCGCATGCATGCATAACACCAATATTTTTAGAAACATATTCGCAATCATTGGTTTCATTGATTGGTAATGCATCTATATCTGCTCTTAAAGCGATTACTTTTATTGAAGGGTTTTTCCCTTCAATAAGAGCTACTATTCCAGTTTTTACAATTCCTTGTACAAAAGGTATATTGTATTCCTTTAGTTTAGATGTGATATAATTAGATGTATTGTATTCTTCAAAAGACAATTCGGGATGAGCATGCAAATGCCTTCTGATGGAAACCAATTCGACAAAATTTTCTTTTGCCAATTTTTTAATTTTTTCTTTCATTATTAAATTATTTTCCAAAAATCATTTTTAATGAAAGTAAAAGAATGATTACACCAAAAACTTTTTTCAAGGTAGTTTGATCAATTGCAATAGAAATTTTTGAACCAAAATAACTTCCGATAATAAATGTGCTTGCCATAACAACAGCCGTTTTCCATTCAATATGTCCAGCTTGGTAATAATTGTACACGCCTAAAATCCCAATTGGCAATAAAAACATAAACAAAACAGTTCCTTGAGCTTGATGTTGTGAATAGCCTAAAAAATAAACCAATGCAGGCACAATTACAATTCCTCCACCAATACCTACCATACCGCTTAACAAACCTGCTACAATGCCAAGGCACAGCAAAATAATTAGTGTAGTCATATTAAGTTCTGATTTTTTCAAACGATTTATGAAAAATAAAATTAGAAATCTAAACTAAGTGAAAGATGCCAAATAGGTTTTAAAACAATTCCATCTTGAACAGCCCATGCTCTATCCAATCGAATAAAGTAGCCAAACAAACGACTTCTTAAACCAAATCCATATCCACCAATGATTGGATCATGCTGTGTTTTTAAAGTAATTACTAATGGATTTGCATTAATAACAGTGGTATTTAACGCGTTTTTATCAGAATAAGGGTCTGGTCCATTCCATGCAGTGCCTACATCACCAAACGTAACGATTTGAAAATTTTGAATAAAATCAGAACGTATTGGACGTTTGTACAAATATTTAAATATCGGAAAACGTAGTTCACTATTAATTACCACAAATGAATTTCCATTGCGTGCATTTTGATAGAATCCTCGCATATTTGTTGCAAGTGTTTGGTAAGCATAATTCTGATCAGTTGCAATATTAGTAGTATTATCAAACTTTGGCATAAACCAATTATCGACACCTCCCATATAATAAATCAATTTTTGATTCCCAAACGATGTTCCGGCAGCAACTCGATTTGCCCATATTAAATCACGATGAATTTTTTTATAATATCTCCAATCCATTGCTAACACAAAAAAATCTGTTTTTTCTTTGTCTACTTGTCGATAATATTCACCCATAAATTTACCACGAACACCATTGTACAAGTTTAATCCTTTACGTATAGTATTATCAAAAACATATTCCATCTTAACAGTACCCCAATTTTCGTAAGAATCTTTTCGTTGTAAATTATTTAAATCTGTTGCAGTATAAACTGTTCTATCATTACGATATGAAAGACTTGCTCTTACACTTGCTACTTCATTAAATGGAAATTTTAAAACATAACGGGCATCATGTGTATACACTTTGGCAAGGGATGAACCATCAGTGATACTTAATAAAGATTGACGATGAAGGATTAATTGCTTGTCAACATTTTTCATTCTATCTTCATAACTCAAAAAATATTCATTGCTATTAAAATCGCCCGAAAAACGCATTCCACCTGTTATTCTGTAATCTTCAAACAAATCACTTATTGCAATTTTAAAAAATGCATTTATTCCAGGATTTAAATAAACAGGACTTCCTCCACCAGTAAACTTTTGGTAGGTTGCATTTAAAAATGAATTATCTAACTGAGATACTACATATTCTACAGAGTAGTTTGTATTGTAGTTCCGTTGTCGTGCTAATTGAAACTCTCCATCATTTTTCGAGAAAACAGATGCAGTATCCAATGCTTCATTCTTTTTCGATTCTTGCTTTGAAACATCTTTTTTCTTTTGTTCATTCTCAAACGAATAATTATTGATATCTACTTCCGAAGAGTCTTTGGGTGCGTTTTTATCCGAAATATTAATTACAATTTTAACATTTTCAGCTTTAGGTGTTTCATACAATGCTTTGTTTTTAGCATCTACTTCTACCTGTTCTTTTTTATCC
>JAEUTT010000339.1 GCA_016787165.1 Bacteroidia bacterium
TATATATATTTACAATAATAATTTCATTTACATTGTTTGAAATAAGAATAGCAATTTGATTATTGTTAGTTGTTACTTGAGCTGAAAAGCCAATGTTGTTTGTTTCTGAATTAATAGATGTTGTGTTACATTCGGCTGGTGGTAATAGTTGAATGTTAAATGTATCTGTAATGCATCCATTCATATCGTTGGCATATACTATTGTGTTTCCAGAAATAGTTAATGTTAATGAATCCGAAATTGAATTAGCTGGTTGCCATAATGCAGTTCCTGTGAATGATGGTTTTAATGTAACTATATCTCCATTGCAAGCATTGATAGAATCATTTTTACTGGCATTTTTAAAAATACTAAACGAGTCGTATATAGTGCCATCTGTTTTAATAAATTTTGCATCTAGTCGATTATCATTTATTTCGAGCAGCATTGATCCTAAATCAGAATTTGAATATTTATGCATTACAGGATGTGGCCAAGAAGAAGCAACACCACCTGTTTTTCCGGAGCAACCAACCACCGAATATACAGTTCCTTTATGTGCATTATTGGTTACTGTATGTTTTTGATAGGGGCAATCACCACCATAATAGTTGCCCGAAGTATTATCAATAATCATTGATGGTTGTAATGTGTTTGAATAGCTATAATGACCATCAATGAGCATAGAACGCTCATAACTGTGGCTATGTCCGCTTAAAATTAAATCAACACCATAATTTTCAAGTATAGGAATTATTTTTTCTCTCATATCCACAATTTCAAAATCGTATAAAAGTGGATTGTCGGAATCATGTGATCCTTTGGTGTATGGAGGATGATGCCAATAAGCAATAATCCAAGGTAATAAATTAGATGCTAAGTCATTTTGTAACCAAGAAGCCATTGGCGCTGTTGTATTTCGGTTTTCATCATAAGAGTCGAGAGAGATAAAATGAACATTTCCGATATTGTATGAATAATATTTTTCAGTTCCAGAGGCTAAACCACCGGCTTCTCCATTTGTAGGTAAATTAAAAATATCATAATACGCTGGAGCCGGTGAGAATGGTATATGATTGTTGTAATCATGATTTCCTGGCGAAGGCCAAACAACCGTATTTTTCATAACATTTTCATATTCGCCTGTGAAAACATTGTTTTGATATTCATTGTCTTTTCCTCCCTCGTATGCATTATCACCTAGCCAAATCCAGCCATCAATAAATTCATTATTATTATATGTGATAAATGCATCTCTAACATTTGTTTGATTGCTATTTCCTGTACCAGCATCACCAACCACCCAAAAGCGGTATGGTTGTATGGTGCCTTCGATAGGTAACGTTTTAAAGTATAAGTCGTTAGCAACTCCAACAATTGTACTACTGCTTGTTCCTACAGAATAAAAATATTTTGTATACTCATTTAAATTAGTTACAAGAACTTCATGTTCTGTGCTAAAAACGGTGTTTAGTGCCGAAAAATTTAAATTGTTTGTTGAATTGCCATATAAAACTCTGCTATCGCATGCAACATCGGTTCTCCATTTAATGATAATACTATTAGATGTAGCTTTTTGCAAGTATGGGCCACGAATGATTGATGCATTTATAGGACTTGAAGTGCCTTCTAGTTTAAGGTTAAAGCTTATATCTGAACTGTTTGGGCTATCTTGGTGAATTTCCACCGCAATCGTATTTGTTCCCGATGCTAAATTTGCAGAACTAATAGTGCTTGAATTCCAATTGCCTTCGTTGGGCCAAGCAACAGTATTTGTTGCTAATGTAGTATGATTGATAGTTCCGGATGGCATATTATCTCTCCATACTTCATTCCCATTAATATATACAATAGCGCCATCGTCTCTAACCAATTGTAGAAATAAAGATGTGTAAGCTGATGGATTGGTTACATTGAATTGTTTTCGGAAATAGGTTGTAATATGTTTATTGGAAGAGCTACTTCCGTAACTAACAACAGTTGCTTCATCAGCATCACCATAGCCTAATTCAGCATTTCCTGTTTGCCATGTTGCATCATTAAACGTAGAGGTAGTCCAGGCATTGCCTTGATTACTTCCATTATCTAAGTATTTCCAAGAAGAGCCAGATGGGATGATGGTTGTTTGGGCATTTATATTGATAATGCTTAATAATAAGATACTAAAACTTGCTTGTAATTTCATTGGTGTATTTATATTGCTATTTTTTGGTTATGGCTTTCAAATTTTGAATAGTAGTGTTATATTCAGGTACAAATGTATTTTTGTGCTTTAAGCTGGGAGTTATACAAATGCTGTCTTTGTTTTATTACTCTGTAAATAAATTTGTCAATATTTAAATTTTATGTTAATCATACTTATTTTTTAGGTGTTACTTAAATAATATTAACAAAGTGTTTCATTTTTCAAATCTTATTAACACGAACTAAAACAATCCTCTTTATTGATTAAATTTACATTCCATTAATTTAATCACATGCAATTTTCACATTTACACGTACATACTCAATTTTCATTGCTTGACGGTGCTGCCGATGTAGCCTCTTTATATAAAAAAGCAGTAAATGATAATATGCCTGCACTGGCTATCACCGATCATGGTAATATGTTTGGTGTTTTTAAATTTGTTGCCGAAGCAGGTAAATACAACACCCCCGAAAATCCAAATAAAATAAAACCAATTGTTGGTTGTGAGTTTTATGTGGTAGAAACTCGTCATAAACGACAGTTTACCAAAGAAGATAAAGATGTTCGTTACCATCAATTATTATTAGCCAAAGATGCTGAAGGATACAAAAACTTGGTAAAGCTTTGTTCTTTAGGGTATATGGAAGGTTTATATGGTAAATATCCTCGTATTGATAAAGAACTTATTTTAAAACATCACAAAGGATTGATTGCTACCACTTGTTGTTTAGGCGCTTCGGTGCCACGCACCATTCTTAAAAAAGGCGAAGATGAAGGGGAAAAAGAATTTAAATGGTGGCTCGATATTTTTGGTGAAGATTATTATGTGGAATTGCAACGACATAATATTCCGGAACAAAATACCGTAAATGAAATACTTTTAAAATTTGCTAAAAAGTACAATGTAAAAATTATTGCCTCCAATGATTCGCATTATGTTGATCAGGAAGATGCCAATGCACACGATATTTTATTGTGCATTAACACAGGCGAAAAGCAAAGCACCCCTACACTAAAAGAGTTTGATGATGAAGTATCAATGAAAGGCAAACGATTTGCTTTTTATAACGATCAATTTTATTTTAAAACTACTCAGGAAATGAGTCAGTTGTTTAGCGATATTCCACAAGCGATTGATAATACGAATGAAATTGTAGATAAAATCTCCCCATTAAAATTAAAGCAAGACATCATGCTTCCGAATTATCAAATTCCGGAAGGCTTTGCTACTCAGGATGATTATTTACATCACTTAACATATACAGGAGCAAAAGAACGTTATCGCGAATTGTCGCCCGAAATTGAAGAGCGTTTAAATTTTGAATTGTTCACCATTAAAACAATGGGTTTTGCAGGCTACTTTTTAATTGTTGCCGATTTTATAAAAGCTGGACGAGATATTGGAGTATTTGTTGGACCCGGTCGTGGTTCTGCTGCCGGTTCTGCTGTAGCTTATTGCATTGGTATTACCAATATTGATCCTATAAAATATAATTTACTTTTTGAGCGTTTCTTAAATCCTGATCGTAAGTCAATGCCCGATATTGATACGGATTTTGATGATGAAGGTCGCCAAAAGGTAATTGATTATGTGGTAGATAAATATGGTAAAAATCAAGTGGCACAAATTGTTACCTATGGTACAATGGCTGCGAAAATGAGTATCAAAGATGTTGCTCGTGTACTAGATTTAGCATTACCCGATTCAAATGCATTAGCAAAATTAGTTCCTGATAAACCCGGAATTGAGCTTGAACGTGTACTTACAGCTCCGCTTACCGGTGAAAAAAGTTTGGAAGAAAAGGAAGGTCTTACAGGAGAAGACATGGAAAATGTAAAACGCTTGCGCGAAATTATGAATGGAAATGATTTACAAGCGAAAGTTTTGAAAGAAGCATTGATCCTTGAAGGTTCTGTTCGTGGTACGGGTATTCATGCAGCAGGTATCATCATTGCTCCAATGGATTTAACGGATTTAATACCTGTTTCTACTTCTAAAGAATCAGAATTATTAATTACACAATACGATGGAAAAGTAATTGAGGATGCTGGTGTAATTAAAATGGACTTTTTAGGTTTAAAAACACTTACCATTTTACGTGATGCATTGCGCATGATAAAGCAAAATCATGGAGTAGATATTGTTATTGATGATGTTCCGCTAGATGATTTAAAAACATTTGAACTTTATCAACGTGGTGATACCAATGGTACTTTTCAGTTTGAAAGTGCTGGTATGCAAAAATATTTAAAGGAATTAAAACCTGATAAGTTTGCCGATTTAATTGCCATGAATGCTTTGTATCGTCCGGGTCCAATTGAATACATTCCTAATTTTATTAAACGTAAACATGGTCTAGAACCTGTAGTGTACGATTTGCCTGAGATGGAAGAATATCTTTCCGATACGTATGGTATTACTGTTTACCAAGAGCAAGTAATGTTGTTATCGCAAAAATTAGCAGGCTTTAGTAAAGGTGATGCCGATGTGTTACGTAAAGCAATGGGTAAAAAAGATAAAGCTACT
>JAEUTT010000362.1 GCA_016787165.1 Bacteroidia bacterium
TACGCCCCTGTAGACATTATGGTAAATCATCTTAGAAAAGAATATGTAAACTATGTAGATAAGATTAAACTTCTACCTCATGGATTTGATTCAGATGAATTACCGGCATCTATAAATAAAACAGAAAGTCCTATTAAACGCATTTTGTTTTATGGATCTATTTACAATGGGTTAGATTTTGAATTTGATAGTATAGCAAATTCAATAAAAGAGAATAATTTAGAAGTTAAAATAGATATTTATTCCGATTCTAAAAAATACATGAATGTTTTTATAGACCGAGGTTTGTTAAAAAATAAGGTTAACTATTATTCGGCTTTACCATCTCATGAATTATTTCAACTTTTTCAAAATTATGATTATATACTATTAATTCATCCTGATTATGGGAAAGATAATTTATCTACTAAGTTTTTTGAAATTATTCATACCAGAACTCCAATTATATATATAGGTAGCGAAGGAAAAACAGGGCAATTTATCAGGCAAAATGATTTAGGCTATCATTTTACCAGAGATGAAATTTATGATAGTTTTGCGAAAATCATAAATAATAACTTATTTTTATCATATAATAGTAACTTTGTTACTGACGACTACTCCTTTGAGTTGTTAACAAAAAAATTAATAAGTGAATTTAAATAAATATGGAAATACCTAATAATAAACGTGTATTAGTTTTGGCTCCTCATACCGATGATGGAGAATTTGGTTGTGGAGGAACTATAAGTAAACTAATAGAAAATGGAAATGATGTATACTGTGCAGCTTTTTCGGCTTGCCAACAGTCGGTTTTAAAACAATTTCCTGCTGATATTCTTATTACTGAAGTAAAAGCGGCTTCGTCCGTATTAGGTGTTAAAGGAAACAATTTAATTCTTTTTGATTATGAGGTGCGTACATTTAATTATAGAAGACAAGAGATTTTAGATGATATTATCAAATTGAGATTAGATATTAAGCCGGATTTGATCTTTATGCCTTCCATGAATGATATTCATCAAGATCATTGCACCATTGCTCAAGAAGGCTTAAGGGCATTTAAATTTTCAAGTATATTGTGTTATGAGGTGCCGTGGAATAATCTTACATTTAATACTTCTGCCTTTTCTATTTTGGATGATTGCCATTTGCAAAAAAAAATTGATGCACTTAAAGAATATAAATCTCAGGCACACAGAAATTATGCGAATGAAGAATTTATAAGGTCGTTGGCTAGAACAAGAGGAGTTCAAATAGATACAAGATATGCCGAGTGCTTTGAAGTAATAAGATGGATACTATGATAGCAATTTTAGATATAATTAAAGTCATAAAACCAATTGAATATATTGGAGATAAGGCCGCGCTTGTTAAAGAGCTTATTCAATTAGAGGCTCGTAATCAAAACGAAAACGCATTGTATTGGTGTAGTGATAAAAATATAAAACAATTAAAAGATATTGAAAAAGGTGTTGTTGTTTGTTCTACTTTAGTCAAGTCTATTGGAATTAAAAAAAGTTGTAACTACCTAATTGTTGATTCTCCAAGGTTGGCATTTCAAAAAATTATTTTAGAGTTTTTTTATCAAAAACCAGTTGCATCTATTTCAGATAGAGCAAGCATTCATTCAAGTGTTCAGCTTAAAAAGAATGTTTCTGTTGGACCTAATGTTCTTATTGAGGAAAATTGTATAGTTGGTGAAAATACATCAATTGGGGCAAATTCTGTTATATTAAGAAATACGATTATTGGAAATAATGTTCAAATTGGCTGTAATAATACAATTGGAGGAGTGGGTTTTGGTTATGAAAGAAATGAAAAAGGAGAATTTGAATTAATACCTCATATCGGAAATGTTATTATTCGCGATAGAGTAGAAATAGGCAATAATACTTGTATTGATAGAGCTGTATTGGGAAGCACGCTTATTGAAGAAAATGTTAAAGTTGATAATTTAGTTCATATTGCTCATGGTGTAGTAATTGGGCGTAATTCTTTAGTTATTGCAAATTCAATGATTGCCGGAAGTGTTGTGGTAGGAGAGAATGTTTGGATTGCGCCTAGTACATCTGTGATTAATAAATGTACTATTGAAGATAATGCATTTGTTGGAATGGGAGCAGTAGTTTTAAAATCAGTTGCTTCTAATACGGTAGTAGTTGGAAATCCTGCAAGAGTGCTTAATAAAAAAAGTTGAAGTAAAATTTTAAAGTGAAAAATATATTAATAGTAGTTGGCACTCGTCCCAATTTTATAAAAGTAACTCAATTTAAGAAAGAGTCATTACGCTTTCCGGATATGGATGTTAAAATTGTTCATACGGGGCAGCATTACGATGCAAAAATGGCCGATGTTTTTTTTAAACAGTTTAATCTTATTCCTGATTTTTTTTTAAATATTACATCTGGTTCACCCAACAATCAAATTGCACAAATAATAATTAAGTTAGAAGAGTTAGTTCTTAATACATACCAACCCGATTTAATAGTAGTTGTAGGTGATGTTAATTCAACTTTTGCTGCAGCTTTAGTTGCCAATAAACTAAGTATAAAGCTTGCTCATCTCGAAAGTGGATTAAGAAGCCATGATAAAACAATGCCGGAAGAGCATAATCGCATATTAACAGATGCGGTAACCGATTATTATTTTATTACTGAACAAAGCGGAATGGACAATTTGAAGCGCGAAGGAAAAGGGGAGAGCCAATTGTTTTTTGTTGGCAATACCATGATAGATACAATGGTTGCCTATTCAGCGGAGATTAATCAATCTTTAATTTTATCAGAACTTAGTGTAGAGGAAAAAAAATATGTTTTAATGACAATGCATCGACCTGCTACTGTTGATAATGAAAATGGGTTGAAAAAACTCATCACCTTAATTAATGCATTAACTAAAAAGTATAAGGTTGTATTTCCAATACATCCACGCACCTTAAAAAATGCGGAGAAAATGAACTTGCTTCATTTTTTTACTGAAAACAAACAGTTAGTTATAACGGAGCCATTAGACTATTTTTCATTTCAAAAACTGATTGCTAAAAGCAAATTTATAATAACAGATAGCGGTGGTATTCAAGAAGAAAGTACCTTTTTAAAAGTGCCTTGCTTAACTTTGCGACCAAATACAGAACGACCTATTACAAGCGAAATTGGGACGAATACATTAGTGCCATTCGAAATTTCGGATATAAATAAATATATAGACACAATCGAAAATCTTACTTATAAAAAAGGGCTTATTCCGCCATTTTGGGATGGAAAAGCTACTCATCGAATTGTAGAACTTATAGCCAATAAAATTTTAAAATGATTTATTTGACCTATAATGATTTACCTTCTGGCATATTTCAAAGTCAAGTAATTGATGTATGCCATTTCATCTCCAATCAATTTAATCCACCTGTTCGTTTAGTGTCTTTCATTTCTTTAAAAGGATTTTTAAAAAATAGAAAAGTTATTAAATCGAAATACAAGAAATCGTTTGTTTTGCCAATGTTTCCGAAACATTCAACCTGGAAGTTAAATAGATATACATTGCAATTTATTCTATTGTTTAGTAAAGAGAAAAAAATTATTGCCAGAGGTGTATTTGCAACCAACATAGCATTGTCATTAAAAGAGAAAGGCAAAATAAATAAAGTTGTTTTTGATGCAAGAGGAGCATATAAAGCGGAATTTGAAGAGTATTTAAATAAAATAGTTCATATAAACGATGATATTTCTTTGCTCGAAAGAAAAGCTATTGAACAAGTTGATTTTCGTTTAGCTGTTTCCCAAAAGTTAGTAGCATATTGGGAAAAACAGTATAATTATCATTCAAATAAGCATGTGGTTATTCCTTGTACTTTAAGTTATGCTCCAAAATTTGATTACACAAGCCAAGAAATACAACAGCTTCGTGAAAAGTTAGGATATACAATGAGTGATATAATAATCATCTATTCTGGTTCAACAGCCGATTGGCAATCTCCTAAAATACTAGATGGTTTTTTAGTTGAGCAATTAAAAAAAGACGAGAGAATTAAAGTTATTCTGCTTTCCAAATTTGATTTAACTCAATTTGCTAGCTATACTAATTTTGGTAATAGGATGGAGCAAAAATGGGTAGGGATGAATGAAGTAAACAGCTATTTAACTATTGCTGATTATGGGCTGTTAATTAGAGAAGATTCAATAACCAATGAAGTAGCTTCTCCGGTTAAGTTTGCAGAGTATTTAAATGCCGGATTGAAAATAATTGTCTCTGAAAATATTGGCGATTATTCTAATTTTGTTACAGCTAATAATTTAGGTTATATATATACAAAGGATGAAGGTATTTCATTAGAAAAGGTTAGTTTTGAGGAAAAGATAAAAATGAATGCAGTTTCTTTGCAAAATTTCAGAAAAGAAAATTTTATTGATAACTATAAAAAAATTATACAAAGCTAAGTTGTTTAGGTTGGGTTTGTAAATTAGCTGTAATAGAACATCATATTATTTTTTGATTTTTTATTCAATTAGTAGTCACTGCATTTATGAAGCCACTAGAAGGTCATAATACTCATGTTCCTGTTTTAGGTTCTTTAAGGGCGATTGCAGCCTTGTCTGTTTGTCTATTCCATTTTATTTGTACAGTTATCGGTTTCACTTCTAATGAAACGATAGTGTCAATATTTTCATATGGGCATTATGGTGTGCAAATGTTTTTTGTTATTTCAGGATTTATTATTCCTTGGTCAATGTATCATGGGAAGTATAATATCAAACATTTTTTTGTTTTTACAGCTAAGCGACTGGTGCGTTTGGAGCCTCCTTATATTGTTTCTCTTTTTTTTGCAATTGTTTTAACTTATGCAAGAACTTTAAGCCCACATTTTAATGGTATTGATACAATCCCTACTGTAAAACAAGTTATTTTGCATTTTGGTTATTTAATTCCATTTTTTGAAGGGCAGCACTGGATTCGTTCAGTGTATTGGACACTTGCGATTGAATTTCAATATTATCTGTTAATTGGATTGTTTTTCCCTTTAATCTCAAACTCCAAATTTGGCATCCGATTAATTGTATATTTTCTTTTTATAGGTTCGCCTATATTAACAAGTAGTTCGTTTTTACCATATTATCTCCCTGTTTTTTTATTAGGAATACTTTTGTTTTTATTTAAAACGGGTGTTATAAAAAAAATGGAATTTTTTATAATGAGTATCTTGACAAGCCTATCAATTTTATGGTTTCATGACATACCCACGCTTTGTTTTTCATTAGTAACTTATATTGCCATTCTTAAATTTGATTATATCAGTTGGAAAATTGGAAATTTTTTAGGTGAAATATCTTATTCAATATACTTGTTTCACGGTTTGGTGGGAATGACTGTTTTGAACTATTTTTCTCATACAACGAGTTCTAGCATTACGAAATTTGTACTTTTATGTTTTTCTTTGGCTTCAACCATTTTCTTTTCATATCTATTATTCCGATATATTGAAAAACCTTCAAAACATTTTTCATCCAGAATAAAGTATAAGCGAGAATCTAAGAATCAATGACGACAATTTAATAAACTCAGGGAATTAATGATAGTAAACAGAAATTTCGGACTCGATTTAATAAGGGTAATTGCCATTTTGTTGGTTTTGCTGGCTCATACAGGAATTAGGACAGTTTGTGGTTTTAAAATTGGAATTCTTGGAGTAGAAATATTTTTCGTATTAAGTGGATTTTTAATTGGTCAGATTCTAATTAGGGAATTTTCTCACGGAATAAATTATAAAATCATTTTAAATTTTTGGATTAGGCGGTGGTTTCGTACTCTGCCTCTTTATTATGCAATTTTGATACTAAAATTTATTTTAATTGACTCAGCGCTTGGGTGGAAAATTATTGTTTATTTTGTTTTTTTACAGAACAATTTTGTTGGGATTGATTTTTTACCTATTTCTTGGAGCTTAGTAATAGAAGAATGGTTTTATATTATTGTTCCTATTCTTTTATTCTTTTTTTTTAAAAATGGTGTAACAAAACAAAAGCTTTCTTTTTTTCTTATTGCATTTATTGTTTTTGAAAATATAGTAAGAATATTTTGGGTGTTTTATTCTCAGCGTCCATATTCCGGGATTGTTGGAAATTTCCCATTTCGACTAGATTCATTGATGGTTGGAGTTTTGTTGGCGCATATAAAGATTAATTACCATTTGCTGTATCAATATTTGTTAAATTTAAAAGTGTTTTTTGCAGCTTTATTATGTTTATTAGCTATGATATTGGTTTTGGGTAATATATCCATACAGGGTGATTTAAAAGATCAGTTGATATGGACCCGTACAATCTGGTTTACATTATTAAGTGTAATTATTTCATTGATGATTCCATTTGTTGCCACAATAAAAATTTCGAGCATTAATTTTTTTGGAAAAATAATCACTTCACTTAGTTTGTACACCTACGCAATGTATTTAACACATTCTTTTGTTTTTGAATGGATTATTATTTCGAAAGAAAAAACACTTGATTGGGCGTGGAGAGCTCCTCTTGCTATTCTTATTACGATAGTAATTTCAGGGTTCATATTTAAGTTTTTTGAAAAGCCGATGATGGATCTTCGTGATAAGGTCAAATTTTAAACTAACACTATTTTAACAAAAAATGAGAATAGCATTATTAACAGATGGTATATACCCTTATGTGATAGGAGGAATGCAAAAACATT
>JAEUTT010000446.1 GCA_016787165.1 Bacteroidia bacterium
TAAGAGATAATGGAATTTTAAAAGCCATTCAAGATAGTGGTACAGATGGTATAACATTAGAAGATGTTTCTAAAAAAACCAGTGTTCCTCATTATGGAACACGTGTTTTACTTGAGTCGGGATTAGGAATAGGATTGGTACATAAAAATGATGGGAAATATACCATTTCTAAAACTGGAATGTTTATTTTGAATGATGAAATGACCCGAGTAAATATGAACTTTGTACAAGATGTTTGTTATAAAGGTTTATTTAACCTAGAGGATTCCATTAAAAATGAGAAGCCAGAAGGCTTAAAAGTATTTGGCACATGGAAAACCGTTTACGAAGCCTTATCACAATTACCTGAAAAAGTACAAAAATCCTGGTTTGAATTTGATCATTTTTATTCTGATGATGCTTTTCCATTAGTGTTGCCATTAGTATTTAAAAACAAGCCTAAAAAGATGCTTGATATTGGTGGAAATACAGGTAAGTGGTCTATGGCTGCTGCAAAATTCGACAAGGATGTTCACATGACAATTGTAGATTTACCAGGTCAAGTAAATATGGCTAAAAAAAACATAGAAGCTGCAGGGCTATCTGATCGAATTTCGTTTTTTGAAACTAATCTGTTAGATCCAAATCAAAAATTACCAAAAGGATATGATGCTATTTGGATGAGCCAGTTTTTAGATTGTTTTTCAGAAAAAGAAATTACCTCCATTTTAAACAGATGCCATGAAGCACTTAATGATGATGGTAATGTATTTATTTTAGAGCCATTCTGGGATCGTCAACGATTTGAAGCGGCAGCATTTTCATTGCAACAAACATCCATCTATTTCACAACCATTGCAAATGGGAATAGCCAAATGTACAATTCCGAAGTATTTATAAAATGTGTACAAGCGGCTAACTTTGAAGTTGTTGAGCAAATTGACAAAATTGGTGTAAGCCAATCGCTCCTAAGATGTAAAAAGAAATAAGTATAAAAGAAACAAGCCTAAACAATAAAAAGTTTAGGCTTGTTCATCTTCAAAATCTGTTGAAGGTTCAAATACCAAGAACCTGATAATCCCTACCGATAAGCCTCCTACCCCCTGCTCTATTAATTGCCATACAAAATCAAGCAACATATTTTCCAATCGTGAGCCTGTACTAAACGATACACCTACCACATTGGATATTAAAAAGAGTGCAAATCCACAACCTAAACCGGCTAATAAACCTCTAAATATAGGTTTGCGCTTAAAATGTTTATGAAATATCTTAAATTCAGTAACTTTAGTTATTACAAAGCCAATGATTAGATATACAAAAGCAGCAAAAGTTAAAAATAATTCTTTGGGATAGTTTAAACGTGATAAATCAGTTAAAAATATCCCATGCCATACGTATGACAATAGAAACATCAATAAAGCTGATATAATCCAAGAAAGATAAAAACGCTTTGAAAACATATATTCAGAAAACTCTGTACAAAATTACACATTTTTTAATCAATAGATACAAGTAGTTTTTAATTAAAAGAAAAAATATTGTACTTTTAACCTATCAAATAAGCATTGTATGCGTTTTATTAAACCAATTATTCTATTCTGTTGTTGTGTTGTTTTCTTTTATTCTTGTAGAAAAGAATTAGAAAAACCATCATGGGATACACAATTGCTGGCTCCATTAGTTAATGCATCATTGAGCATAAATAATATTTTACCCGATTCTATTTTACAAGCCAATGCTGATAGTACAATGAAAATTGTATTTCAAAATGATATTTATAACCTTTCGATGGATACCCTATTTCAAATTCCCGATACCATTTTAAGAAATTCATACACATTGCCATTTGCATTTACGCTAAACCCTGGTCAAAATTTGGTAAATAATAATGTTACCGAAACAACCTACCAAATTCAAGATGTTCAGCTAAGAACAACTACCATAAAATCGGGATTTGTTACCTA
>JAEUTT010000500.1 GCA_016787165.1 Bacteroidia bacterium
AATATACCTATTCGCAAGTGTTGCGTTATTTTCTTTTGGCTTAAAAGCCCAAAATGCAATTCCAACACCCACAAAATTGGCTCCTGTAAAAACAGGACAAATGCAATTTGATATGTCAAAAGCAAGAGTAAATCAAAAGGATGTAAACTCTAGAGCTACCACTGTTTGGCTAAATTATGCTTCTTCCATTGACCAGTTAAATGGTGGTGGACAAGGAATGTCGGGGCCTGCAGTGTTAAATGCCAACTACTTGTTCCCTGATTCATTAGGATACGGTGAATTTGGTACTGGAAATTTTTCAAGTATTTGGATTCACCATGTTGCCGATGTTTTAGATGTTAAGTCGGATGTGTTTGACATCATTGATGGAATAAACTGGGGTACAACCGATGCATTTTCATTGGATTCAATGTCGTTAATTTATGGTTATACCAGAAATCACACCAATACAAATATTGTTGATACGCTTATTGTAACCTTATGGCATAACAATACAGCAGCCAATATGCCGGGTAGTGGTTTTATTGGAGCAACAGCAGCTAACTACTTAACTGATACCGTTTCTTTTAAAAGTTTGAAGTATTTGCAAACAACCAATGTTCCTGATGCAACAGGAAAATATGTGTTTAAAATATTACTAACAGAAGCAGATACGGCCAATTTTTATTTTAGAGAAAAAGCATTTAAAGTGCCTACTCCTTTTCAAGTGCCTGCGGGTAAACTAATGGCAGCTGATGTGATGTTTAAACCAGGTTATACATATGCTTTGGGCGATCAAATTGATTATGTAGCCAATGCATTTTTCTTTGCATCGTATGAAGAACAAGGAACAGGAACTTTTCCTACATATTGGGATTGCAATTATCAATCAGTAACATGTGACTATAATACATCTTATATATTGCCTCAAGATGTAAGATACAACAATGCAGCAGGCTGGAACAATAGGTTCATTCCTGCTTATGCGTATGGTGTTGGGTATAGATACGAGCACCATTTAATTTCTTATATGGTTTCTAATCCTCCAACTATTCCCTCTTCAATTATAGAGGATGACGCTAGTGCATTTGTATTGAGTCAAAATCAACCGAATCCATTTACAGACAAAACAAACATTAATTACAAATTGAAAAATGCTGCAAATACAATTAGCATTGAGGTTTTTGATGTGAGAGGAGTGAGGATTTATCAAAATAATTTAGGCTCTCAAAAAGCAGGAAACTATAGTGTAGAAATAAATAATACCGATTTTGCTTCGGGTATTTATTTTTATACATTAACTGTGGATGGGGCAAAAGTGACTAAAAAGATGACCGTAAAATAAGTATTTAAAAAGTATAAGAAATGCCCATTTTTTTAATAAAAATGGGCATTTCTTATTTTGAAAGAGCAATGAGCTATTTTTTTTTATGAAATAAAAAATTAACTTTGGAATAAATTAATCTAAAACTCTAATTTTATAAAAATGAAAAAAATTTACTTATTAGCATCTGTAGCAATGTTTTCGTTGTTGGCAAATGCACAAAATGCACCTTTAGGTCAAGGTGTTATTTTAGGAACTAAAGCAACTCCAATGAAAGCTACAAGTGGTGATCGTTTGGCTTGCCCTGATACTGCTGGTATTGGCTTAATTAGCTATGATCCTGCTGGGACAGAAATTTTACCAGAATATGCACCAAGTGGTCAATCATTAATATTTGGTTATTCAGGTGGAGGTTATGTTTATGGAAATAACGTTCAACCATTATTAAAAACAGTTGCACAAGGTTATTTGAACTTAAATAGCACAACATTACACATTACTGATTTAATGGTTGTTTTTGTTGCTAAAGAAAGAGATGGAGCTGGAAGTGCAACGTCAAGAGTTCGTTTTAAAATGTATCCAATGGCTGCAAACAGAGCTTGTAATGAAAATGCAGGAGCTGTAAATTTAACTACATTAAACTTTACCGGTCCAGCTGTAACATCATTAGCTCAAGTAGATTTATTGTACACCGATATTGATACTGGTGATGTTAATGGTTATAACATTATCCCAGTTCCTGCTCAACCTACATTTAGTGGTGATTTTGCTATTGCTATGGAAACTGCTCTTTTAGCTGCTGGTGATACAGTTGGTTTATTGTGTGACAATATTGGTTCTGCTCAAAATTTAGATTATGCATACCATTTTGTTGGTGGTTCTTATAACAGATGGTGTGTAACTGATAACGTATTTAGTGCTTCTGGAAATGGTGATGTTGATAATAATATTGCAATTTTCCCAATCATTTGTGTGGGTACAGGAACAGGAATCAGTGAATTTTACAATGGTGTAAAAATGAATGCATATCCAAACCCTGCAACAGATAATACAACAATTGAATATACATTAGAGAAAAACTCTACAAATGTAGGTTTAACTGTATTTGATCAAACAGGTCGTAAAGTAATGGAAAATTCTTACAATGATCAATCTGCTGGTGTTTACAAAGTAAATATGAATGGTGTTAACTTAGCTCCTGGTGTTTATTTTTACCAATTAAGAGCAAATGGTAATGCAGTAACTTCTAAATTTACTGTTGCTAAATAAGCTTCGTAAATAGTATAAAATAAAAATCCCTTCCTAAATTTTAGGAAGGGATTTTTATTTTTATTCTTTCATATTACGCTTTTTCATTCCCTGCATTTGCATCAGCGGTGCTCATTGCAGTCATATCTCGATCAAAGAAATATAATCCGCTTGCATCGTTACCAATCAATTTTAATTTGTCTAGTACTTTTCGAGCCAATGCTTCTTCCTCTATTTGTTCGGCAACATACCATTGTAAAAAATTATGTGTGGTGTAATCTTTTTCCTTTAAACATACTTCAACCAAACCATTAATTTCATTGGATACTAAAACTTCATGTTTTAAAACCTCTTCGAACACAAATTGAACAGATTTAAACTTTTGTGGTTGAGCCTTTAAAGCAGGAATTAATGCTTGTCCGCCACGTTCATTTACATATTTAATAAGTTTTAACATATGCATACGTTCTTCATCGGCATGTGTGTAAAGGAAGGAAGCAACACCTTCTAATCCTTGTGTTTCAGCCCAAGATGCCATTGCTAAATAATATTGCGATGATGCTGCTTCTAAAGCAATTTGCTCATTTAAAGCCGATTCTACTTTTTTAGATACCATAGTTATAGTTTTACTGTTAATTATCCAACAAAGTTAAGCTATTTTTTGTTTATGGAAAATGGAAAAAGGCTTTTAAATTCATCTCTTAAAAAGAGTAAGCATTTTGGTTAGATAACAAAGGCAGTGATTATTTTGTACCTTTGGGTGTAACAAAAAAGATCAAAAAAACGTTTCTAAAAAAGATGTCAGAAACCAATTATCATACATTAATTAATAAACTTGACGAGTTTATTAAAAAGTACTATAAAAATCAGGTGTTAAAAGGACTGATTTATAGTATTGCTTTGGTATTAGGTTTTTTTATTATAGTAACAGCGTTGGAATACTATGCCCATTTTAATACACTCATCAGAACTGTTTTGTTTTATTTGTTTTTAGTAACAAGCATTTTTGTATTAGCTAAATACATTATCATTCCAATAACAAAACTTTATAAATTCGGAAAAACTATTTCGTATGAGGAAGCGTCCTCAATTATAGGGACTCACTTTTCGGCTGTGCAAGATAAATTACTAAACGTATTGCAATTGCAAGAGCAGTCGCAAATAATTCATCAAAATCCCTTAATTGATGCAAGTATTAATCAAAAGATAAAAGAGTTAAACCCAATCCCATTTTCATCTGCAATTAACTTTTCGGATAATAAACAGTATTTAAAATATGTTATACCTCCTGTGTTGCTTTTTGTATTTATTTTATTTTCAGCTCCAAGCATCATTACTGATGGAACTAAGCGATTGGTTAAACATTCCGAGTATTTTGAAAAAGAAGCACCTTTTAAATTTGAGATTATAAATTCAAATTTAAAAACCGTGACACAAGAAGATTTTGAACTGATGATAAAGCTTACTGGAGAAGAAATACCGGATGCTGCTTTTATTCTTATTGATGGAAACGAATTTAAATTAGAGAAAGAAAATATTTTGAACTTCAAATACTTATTTAAAAATGTACAAAAATCAATTCAATTTCAATTAAGTGCAGATGGCTTTAAATCTAAACCATACGAACTTGTTGCATTACCCAATCCCTTGCTTTTAGATTTTGAAATTGAATTAAACTACCCTGCCTATTTGAATAAAAAAAATGAAGTTGTTAATAATACTGGCGACTTAATTGTACCAGCAGGAACAAAAGCTGTTTGGCGCTTTAATACACAAAATACTAACTTATTAAGGCTGAGTTTTAGTGACACAGCTTTGCTGATTTCAGCTTCATCTGAAAATAAGTTTAATTACTCAACACGATTATTTGAAAGCAAGTCGTACTCTGTAACAACAAGTAATCAATTTTTGAAAAGTAAAGACTCTGTTACTTATGCAATTAATGTTATTGCTGATGCTTATCCACAAATAAGTTTTGAAGAAAAAAAAGACACTCTATCTTCTAAGCGAATTTATTTTAAAGGTGATATAAAAGATGATTATGGTTTTTCAAAATTGAATTTCAACTATCGTTTTGTAGTTAATAATGACTCCGCAATTACAGACAATTATAAAAAGATAACTACAAATACAGTTGCAATTAATATAAATAAAGCGCTAACACAAGATCAATTTTTTCATTATTGGGATATTGCTCAACTAGAAATACAGCCAGGAGATCAAATAGAATATTATTTTGAAGTATGGGATAATGATGGTGTGTTTGGAAGTAAATCTACGAAGTCGCAAAAAATGATTTTCAAAGCCCCTACACTTCAGGAATTATCAGAAAAAACAGAGCAGAACAATTCTAAAATTAAAGATGATTTACAGGAAAGTATTAATCAAGCAAAAGACATTCAAAAACAATTGTCGGATTTACAACGTAAAGTGGCTGAGAAAAAAGAACTAACCTGGGAAGAGAAAAAGAAATTAGAAGAGTTGTTAAATAAACAAAAAGAATTACAAAAAAAAGTAGAGAATATTAAAAATGAAAACATTCAAAATAATCAACAGCAGAATGAATATAAACAGCCGAATGAAGAAATATTAGAAAAGCAAAAACAATTGGAGGAGTTGTTTGATAAAGTAATGACGCCTGAAATGAAGGAAAAATACAATGAGTTGCAAAAATTGATGGAGAAAATGGATAAATCAAAAATTCAAGAAGCATTAGAAAAAATGAAGCTTGATAATAAAGATTTAATGAAAGAGCTTGACCGTAACCTTGAAATATTTAAGCAATTAGAATTTGAACAAAAATTACAAGAAAACATTGATAAATTAAATGATTTGGCTAAAAAACAAGATGAGTTATCAAAAAAATCAGAAGAAAAAAATTCTGACTCGAAAGAGCAAAAAGCAAAACAAGATGATTTAAATAAGCAGTTTGAAGAGTTAAAAAAAGATTTGAAAGAGCTGGAGAAAAAAAACAGTGAGTTAGAAGAGCCTAAAAAAATGGAAAACACGGATTCGCAACAACAGGATATTCAAAAAGAAATGCAAAATAGTAGTGAGCAGTTGCAAAAAAATGAAAAGAAAAATGCAGCAAAATCACAAAAAAATGCAGCTCAAAAAATGGAAAAAATGAGTGATCAGCTCTCGGCAATGCAACAAGAAATGCAACAGCAACAAGCATCAGAAGACATTAATAAGTTACGCGATTTATTAGAAAATTTATTGCAACTTTCGTTTAGTCAAGAGTCATTAATGGCAGAGCTTTCCAAAGCAAAACCCAATGATCCACAATACTATAAGATTAATCAAAAGCAGAAAAAATTGCAGGATGATAGTAAAATGATTGAAGATAGTTTATTGGCATTGAGTAAAAGAGTTCCACAAATACAGTCGATGGTAAATAAAGAAATTAGTGCTATAAACATGAATATGTCAAAAGCGGTTGATGAAATAAAAGAATCACAAACACCTGCATATGATGGTAAAAATCATAAAATGGAAGCACAAAGTCGCCAGCAATTTGCGATGACATCCATCAATAATTTAGCATTAATGCTAAGTGAGGCATTGAGCCAAATGCAATCGCAGGCAAAAAGTCAAAAAGCAGGTAGTGGAAGTTGTAATAAGCCAGGCGGAAAAGGGAGTAAACCTTCTATGGCTAATATGCGTCAAATGCAGGAACAGTTAAATCAGCAAATACAAAAGCTAAAAGAAGGAATGGAAAAAAACGGTAACAAGCCTGGACAAAAACCTGGTGCGGGAGGTATGGGAAGCGGTACAAGCCAAGAGCTTGCAAAATTAGCTGCACAGCAAGAAGCGATTCGTCAAGAAATACAGAAAATGGCGGACCAAATTAACAAAGATGGGAAAGGAGCAGGCAATATGGCAAAATTAGCTCAACAAATGGAAGAAACTGAAACCGATTTGGTAAATAAAATGCTTAGCCAAGAAACTTTAAAGCGTCAGCAAGAAATTTTAACCCGCCTGTTAGAGCATGAAAAAGCTGAGAAAGAAAGAGAAATGGATGAAAAAAGACAATCAAATGAGGCAAAAAATGAAAATTTTAGTAACCCTAATCAATTTTTTGAGTATAACAGACAGAAACAAAAAGAAACGGAATTATTAAAAACGGTTCCACCGTCATTAACTCCGTTTTATAAGTCAAAAGTTAACCAATATTTTAACACAATAGGAAACTAAAATGGTACTTGCAGAAAATCAAAAAATAAGAATCACTTCTAAAGCCGAAAATATTATTTTGGTAGAGAAGATGATTGAAGATGTTTGTGATGTTTTTAATATTAGCGAAGATTATTATGGAAATATATTAGTTGCTTTAACCGAAGCGGTTAATAATGCTATATACCATGGTAATCAAGCAAATCCAAATAAAAGCATTGATATTTATTTTAAGTCACATCCCAATCATGTTTCTTTTATTGTAAAAGATGAAGGTGCTGGTTTTGGTTATGATAGCTTGCCAGACCCTACTAGCCCTGAAAATATTGAAAAGCCAAATGGAAGAGGTGTTTTTTTAATGAGAAATTTAGCGGATAAAGTTACATTTGAAGACAATGGTAGCAAAGTTATTTTAGACTTTAATATATCCGCAAACTAATAAAGGCAATACATTTATCACTATATAACTACTCTCAACAATTACTACTAACAAGCAATCCGAAACAGGTTGCTTGTTTTTATTTGTATTTACTTAATAAATTGCCAACTACCTTGTCTATTGGTAAGGTGAAATTATTTGCTGAAATATTTTGTAATTCAATCCATCGAAAAGACTGCTCTTCTGTTGTAGTGTTTGATGGAGTAAAGAAATCATGCTTAGGTTTAACCATATAGTAAATGCTGATGATTTGATGATTGGGATTATATGCCGATTGTTGAAAAAAATCAGTGGTGTAAAAGTGAGTTGAAATTTCAATTTCATTATCAGTTTCTTCCATAAATTCTCTTTTTAAGCAATCCACTATTCCTTCACCAAATTCTAATCCTCCGCCAGGAAATTTAGTGATGTGGTGTCCTTTAATTATTTCATCACTTACCAATACTTGGTTTTGTTCGTTGATGAGAATGCCGTAAACACGGATATTAAATCTGTTTATGTTCATGTGCTTTTAACTTTAAAATAAAAATACATACATTTGTAGAAGTAAATGAAAGAAATCTTTAAAAAATATTGTTCAATTCTATTTCTTATTCTATTCTTGTTTCCACAAGTAGAAAAAGAAATTCATGCATTTGAGCACCTAAACGATTTTCATTGTACGGCTACTGATAAACACTTTCACGAGTTGGAACACGCATGTTCTATTTGTGATTATACTCTTTCAAGTTCAACAGAAACGCCACAAAATAATTTTATTATTGTTTTAGTTGAACACAATCATTTCTATAGCTTATACACTCCAAGTGTAACTATTCCTTTTTCATTTCAAGATATTCCTGCAAGAGGTCCTCCTTTAGGTTAGGTTTAATTTTCTCTTATTTCACATAATGCCAACCTATTTAATTCGGTTGCGCACCTTATTTCATTTATACATAGTTCATGCAAAAAAGCATTGTTTTTTGTTTTTTATTTTTATGTAATTATTCTTTTGCTCAATGTGAATATACATTGACAGGGAAGGTTATTGATCATCACGATAGAACTCCATTGGAGTTTGCCGAGATTTTTATAAAAGAATTAAAGAGAGGTGCTTTAACCGATTCACTAGGAAATTATACAATCCCGAATATATGTACAGGAACATATACTATTACTTGTCATCACATGGGTTGTGATAGTGTAGAAACCATAATAAATGTTGAAGGCAATACTGTTCAAAATTTTTATCCAGAGCACCATTTGCATGAATTGGGTTTAATAAATGTTGTCATTACTCGCGACCCAGAAAAAAGCACAAGCCCTGTAAATGAATTAAAGGAAAAAGAATTAGAGAAAACAAGAGGCGCATCCTTGGGAGAAGCTTTAAAAAATATTACAGGAGTAAATACCATCCAAACAGGTTCTACTATTTCAAAACCTGTGATACATGGCTTACATAGTAATCGTATTTTGATTTTAAATAATGGCATCCGAC
>JAEUTT010000517.1 GCA_016787165.1 Bacteroidia bacterium
ATGATGCTTACGCATTTAAAAAAGAAAAAATACAAGTAAATGATTTGAGTAAATTAGAAGCAAAAGATAAAAACTATTGCTTTTTGATTTACCGTATTGAGTATGAAACTTCTACTGCTCAAGTAACGGTTATTGATTGTGAAACAAGCAAAATTATTTATCAATATTCTGCATTGACTGCAACCAAAGGCGATAAAATGAAAAAAACGTATGCCGATAATTTAAATTCAGCAATTAAAGGAAAAGTAGTTGACTAGTTTTATTACTTATCTACAAGAGATAAAAAACACACTTTTTAAGTGTGTTTTTTATTTTAGCCATATTTACATTATAATTTACTTTGTAACTGTTCCCAGTTTTGCATTTCTAACTCCAGTGCTTTTTTGGTTTGCTCATATTTTGCAAATGCTTCTTTATCATTCATCACGGACTGGTACTGGTTTGGGTCTGCTAATTTCTCATCAAACAAGTTGATTTCATTTTCTAACCGCTCAATTTCTTTTTCTGATTTCGTAATTTGATTTTTAATTTGCTTTAATTCTTTTTCGCGCTCATCATTTTTGGATTCTTGTTTAGGAACTTCTTTTTTAGCTTCTTCTTTTGGTTTTACAAAAGGATTTTTAGATGAATTCATTTCGTTTAATCTATTCATTTTTACCTTTTGCATAAACTCATTAATATCGCATAAGTGTTCTTTTACTTGTCCGCCTTTGAATTCATACATTTTATTTACAAGCCCATCTAAGAAATCACGGTCATGTGAAACTAAAATCACCGTTCCTTCATAATCTTGAATTGCTTTTTTCAAAATCTCTTTGCTACGAATATCTAAGTGGTTTGTAGGTTCATCCAGCACTAAAAAATTATAAGGTTCTAATAATAATTTACATAATGCTAATCTGCCTCGTTCTCCACCACTTAATACACTTACTTTTTTATCAATATCATCTCCACCAAATAAAAAAGAACCTAATAATGTTCGTACTTGTTTCCTGATATCACCTACAGCAAGCTCATCAATTGTTTCAAATACGGTTTTGTATTTATCTAGCTTTTCTGCCTGATCCTGCGCAAAATATCCCATTTTAACACTATGTCCTAGTGTGACAGAGCCATCAAAATCAATTTGCTGAGCAATCATTTTAATCATCGTACTTTTTCCTTCCCCATTTCTACCAACCAAAGCAATTTTTTCACCTTTTGTTAAAATGAAGTTAGCATCTGAGAATATCTGTTTTTGTCCATACTTTTTGCCTGCATGTTCAACTGTTAATACAATTTTACCTGAATGTGCCGGAGGTGGAAATTTAAAAAACATGGTGGCATTATCACTTTCATCTACCTCCACAATTTCCATCCGGTCGAGCTTTTTAATGAGCGATTGTGCAAATGCTGCCTTACTTGCTTTAGCACGGTATTTATCAATTAACACTTCTGTTTGATTAATTATTTTTTGCTGATTTTTTGCGGCATTTTCTTGTTGTTCTCTTCGTTCTTGGCGCAAGGTTAAATAGCGAGAATAATTGGTTTTGTAATCGTATATTTTATTGTTCGAAATTTCTATTGTACGATTAGTTACAGTATCTAAGAACTGTTTATCATGGCTGATAAGCATTACAGAACCACTGTAAGTTTCCATGAATTCTTCTAACCATTGAATAGATTCAATATCTAAGTGATTGGTAGGTTCATCTAGTAAAAGAATATCAGGTTTTTGCAATAAAATTTTTGCTAATTCAATACGCATGCGCCACCCACCACTGAATTCTGCTGTAGGTCGGTCAAAATCGGCACGCTCAAAACCTAGTCCTTTTAGTATTTTTTCAATTTCTTCATTTTTATTGTTTGCTCCAATCACATCTAGTCGATGAGTTATTTCAGTTAACTCATCAATAATCTTCATATAACCATCACTTTCATAATCGGTACGAGTTTCTAGTTCATGGTTAATGACTACAAGTCTGTCTTCTAGTTTTTGAATTTCTTGAAATGCTGTTTCGGTTTCTTCAAATACAGTTTTTCCCTGCTGATGAATCATATCTTGAGGAAGGTACCCGATTTTAAAGTCATTTGGCTTTGAAATTTCTCCTTTTGTAGGATTTTGATGCCCTGCAAGTAGCTTAAGCATAGTTGATTTTCCTGCTCCATTTTTACCCGCTAAGCCTATTCTGTC
>JAEUTT010000081.1 GCA_016787165.1 Bacteroidia bacterium
ATATAACTCCAAACCTTGATTTTACAGATATTTTGAAGAAAAATATTACACGCAGGGTAAAAGAAATATCAAAAGACCCCGCAAATGAAGGCTTGGTATTAATTGGGTATGGTGATGAAACTTACGACAAGGAGTGGACAGAGCTTTTTAATAAAGTAGCTGAGCATGTAAAACAAGAAGTTGGTATAAGCGAACATTCTTATGGATGGTGTGGACATATAGCACACTACAATCCTGAAAAAACAACTGAAGCAGTTAATGCTGTTCTAAAGAAAAAACAAAAGGCAGTTGTTATTCCTGTATTAGTAGCACACGATGAGAACTTCCAAATTAAAATCATTGGTGGAGGTATCGAGAAAGTTAAAAACAGCAAGGAAAAAGTTATTTATACACCGGATGCCATTTTGCCAGATAATAATGTGGAGAAGTGGGTTATCGATATTACAACTGAATACTTAAACAAAATTAAAACACCTGTAGCTGATTTGTAAAATGTTTAAATGGAATAAAAAAAAAATCAGGAAACTAAACCTTGCTACTCATCGAGACCTTGGCTATTTTTTCTCTTCATTGATACTGGTGTATTGTATTTCAGGCATTGCATTAAATCATGTTGATGATTGGAATCCTGATTTTATTTTAAATAAGAAAACAATAAAATTAGAGAGAACATTCACAGCAGAAGAGATAAATGATAATCAAGTAATAGCATTTGGCAAACTGGTAGGAGAGGGAAATCATAAAGTATTTGATTTTCCAACTCCTGATCAGGTAAAAATTTATTACAAAGATGCTTCGCTTCATGTTTATTTGGCGAAAAAAGAAGCGGTTTACGAGCAGGTTTCAAAACGCCCTGTATTTTATCAATCAAACGTATTGCATCGTAATAGTTTAAAAGGCTGGAAATGGGCTTCAGACATTTTTGCCTTTTTGCTTATAGTAATAAACATAACGGGGCTATTTATTTTAAAAGGGAAACATGGCATTACAGGCAGGGGGAAATGGTTAATTGCCGCAGGAACATTGCCTCCAATTGCAGCAATAATTATTCAGTCACTTCTATAATTATCGTATTATGAAAAGTATAAATCCCGCAGACAATGCAAACACAGTAACCACTCCACTTAAAACAAAAATTATCATGGAGTTATTAGAAATAAAGAAGGATGCAGGCATGACACGAATTTATTCTGCCCTTAAGTGTTCCGATTTTTTTAACACAAAAACTGCCTAAAATTATCGCACTAAAATGAAAAAGCATATCCTTATTATTTTGAGCTTATTTTGGTTTGGCAGTACCTTTAGCCAAACTATAAAAGTTGTTTCTAAGGATGACGGTCTACCAATTCCTTCAGCGCACATATTTATTCGTAATCTGCTCAATGGTGATGAAAAGTTATTCATTACTGACACCTCAGGAAAGGCAACGCTGACTGATTCTGAAATTTTGGACTCAAAATGTCTGATTAGTATTACATTTATTGGTTATAAAAAACTTACAGATACAATTCAAAAAACTGAAAGTAAAACCTATTATTTATTACCCGAAAAAACTACTCTAAACGAAGTTGTTATAACTGCTCAGTACGCTCCAAATAGCCCGGAAAAAGCTGTACATAAAATTAAAATTATTGACAGTAAAAAAATTGAGGCTATGGGGGCTGTGAATTTACGAGATGTATTAACCAATGAATTAAACATTCGTTTATCACAAGATAATGTTCTTGGAAGTAGTATGAGCCTACAAGGTGTTTCAGGACAAAATGTAAAAATTTTAATAGATGGCGTTCCTGTTACAGGACGATTAAATGGGAATATTGATATTTCACAAATCAACATGAACAATGTAGAACGGATAGAAATCATTGAAGGACCACTATCAGTTAACTATGGAACGGATGCTCTTGGAGGAACAATTAACATAATTACCAAAAAATCACAGAAGGAAACTTTTACTATTTCTTCTAGCAATTTCTATGAAAGCAACGGACAGTATAATTTTACTGGAAAGATTGGATATAGAAAAGGGAAAGAATTAGTCAGTATTTCCGGTGGAAGAAATTATTTTGATGGCTGGCGAACAAATGATAAGCCTTTTCATGTTGAACAAAAACGAATTGCTGATAGTTTGCGATTTAAAAATTGGAAACCAAAAGAACAATATTTTGGCACATTATATTACGGTCATTACTTCAAAAAAATAAAGTTTGGATATACCGGAGATTACTTTTACGAAGAGGTAACAAATAAGGGGATGCCACGTTTACCATATTACGAAACAGCATTCGATGATTACTATAATACCAAGCGTATCAATAATTCTCTAAATCTAAATGGACAGATTAGTAAAAAATATTATCTAAATATTTTGGCAGCGTACAATCATTTTCAAAGAGTTAAAAATACCTATTTTAAAGATTTAACAACCTTAGATGAAGTATTAACTGAAAATGTAAGTGACCAAGACACAAGTACTTTTAATGACTTCATAACTCGTGGAACGATAAGTAGGACAAAAGATTCAGCTAAATTTAATTATGAATTAGGTTATGATATTAACCATGAAACAGCTTTTGGTTTAAGAATAAAAGATACAGAACAGAAAATTGGAGACTATGCCATCTTTTCTAGCGCAGAGTACAAACCTTGGAAATCTCTAACAATTCGCCCCGGATTAAGAGCAATTTATAATACGGCATACAAGGCTCCATTGGTTCCTTCTCTGAACATTAAATACTCAACACAAATCAAAGGTGATGTGAACAAAACATTAGCAGTTCGCTTTTCCTATGCTCGTGGTTTTCGCTCTCCGTCATTAAAGGAACTTTACTTCTATTTTGTTGATATTAACCATAATGTTACAGGAAATGAGAATTTGAAAGCAGAGCAATCACACAATTTCAATTTGAGTACTAGTTATAATAAAACAAAGAACGAAAAGTCATTAAAAATTGAACTCAGTTGGTTTTACAACAATATAGAAAATATGATCTCACTTGCTCAATCATCGGCAACACAGTATAGTTATTTCAATATTGATAAATTCCAAACAATGGGTCTTCAATTACAAAACGAATTTTCAGTAAAGCACTTTAAATTCGCTTTAGGTGGAGCTTATATAGGTCGATACAATCAGCTTTCAGAACAGTATGCTGCTGAACGTTTTTCTTATTCACCTGAAGGAAGGTGTAATTTATTTTATGAATGGCATAAACAAAAGATGACCTTTGGATTGTTTTACAAGTACACAGGTAAATTACCTGCTTATGCTGTTAATGCTTCTAACGATGTATACAAAACTACCATGCAAGATTATCACACGGCTGATGCCTCTATAACAAGAACATTTTTAAAAAAGAAATTAGGGCTTACAATTGGAGCTAAAAATTTATTTGATATAAAAAACATTACTGGCGTAGCAGCTGGCTCTACTCATTCTTCAGGCGCAAATTCCATCTCTATTGGTATGGGAAGAACGTATTTTTTCAAACTGGATATTAACTTAAACACCAAAAACTAAAGTGAAAAATCTATTTTATTTTATTGTCATACTTTCTGTCCTTTTATTTTCATGTAAAAAGGATGAATTACCGGTTCCAAAACATGATCCAGGTAATGTTACCACCTCTACAGTAAATATGGATGCTACTTACAAGTGGCAAGTGTATTTCGATTTGAAAACAAACACAGTTGTGGGACAGAACTTAAAGACTGCGTGGGATTTAGGTTTTGAGAATGGATCAGCAGGTTTTCATGTCATCCTAAATACCTCAAAATTTATGTTTGCATACAATACAGGAAGCACAAATTTTAATTCGGTTGTTGATACAACTGGATTTGCACTAAATAAGAAATGGGATTCTCCATCAGGAAGTTTTGATACAACAGCTATTGGCGATTGGCACGGACTGAATAATGTTTACATAATTGATCGTGGATATAATGAAACTGGCGTACATCAAGGATTTAGAAAGATTCAAATTCTATCTGTTGATGCGAATACATATACAGTTCGGTTTGCCCAGTTAAATGGTACGGGAGATATAACCCTTGTAATAAACAAAAATGATAATTATAATTTTTCTTTTTTATCCTTTTCAACATCAAGTACCTTACTTATTGAACCTCCAAAAGACACATGGGATTTAGTATTTACGCAGTACACCCACATTTTTTACAGTCCTACAGAGCCTTATCTTGTTACCGGGTGCTTATTAAACCACTATAACACAAAAGCAAGTGTTGATTCTGTAAATTCTTTTTCTCAAATTAAATTTGAAAACCTAAGTAATTATAACCTATCTAATCACATAAATGTTATTGGCTATGACTGGAAAACCTATACCGGAGGAACCTATGTAACTAATTCAAACACAAATTACTTGATAAAAGATAGTGAGGATTACTATTACAAATTACATTTTATTGATTTCTACAATCAGTCAGGCATAAAAGGGAATCCCAAATGGGAGTTTCAGAAGCTTTAATGTTTGTCTTCTTTGATTGAGAGCAGCCAATTATACGCTTCATCATAATCAGTGAAATTTTTTTGCGGGTATTCGTGTTTAGCGAAGCTTTGTAAAAATTTCATAAGACTCGCAGTAATGACATTTGAAACCACAATTGCTCTTGCCTTAGTAACTGAAGCTGCTTGCTCTAATTTTGCCCGTTCCTTTGCCTTTTTATCCATGCTCCACTTAGCACGTGCATCCAATAACTTTAAGGCGGGTTTACCCTCGGCTTTGTGCCTAATTGCTATATTAATGTTAAGGACATCGTACTGATCCAATTTCTTGTAATCCTTCATGGTAATAATGATGATTCCGTTTTTATCTTTAAAAACAGTTGCAAATTCTAACTCAGTTGGGTTTTGATTAGCCATATCCGAAACAAATTTATTATTTAACTTGTAAATGGCAGTAATGAATTATTAAGTGGTGGTTTATTGGCAATAAGTGGTAATAAAAGAAGTGTTTTTAAAAGATGATTAC
>JAEUTT010000173.1 GCA_016787165.1 Bacteroidia bacterium
TTAATCAACTCTGTTTGCATGATGATGAGGACTTGCTTTACGAGCTTCTTCGGCTAAAGCAGTAGCCATTGCTTTTCCAATATCAGCAGGAGAATCAACAACAATAATTCCGCACTCACGCATAATTTTCTTTTTAGCTTCTGCGGTATCATCATCACCACCAACGATAGCACCAGCATGCCCCATTGTACGACCTTTTGGAGCTGTTTCTCCAGCAATAAACCCTACAACAGGTTTACGGTTTCCATCTGCTTTAATCCAACGAGCAGCATCTGCTTCTAAATTTCCACCAATTTCACCAATCATAATAATACCATGTGTTTCAGGGTCATTCATTAATAGTTCAACAGCCTGACGAGTGGTAGTTCCAATGATTGGATCTCCGCCAATACCAATAGCTGTGGTAACACCTAAACCAGCTTTTACTGTTTGGTCAGAAGCTTCGTATGTTAATGTTCCTGATTTAGATACGATACCAACATTTCCTTTTTTGAAAACAAAACCTGGCATAATACCTACTTTTGCTTCTTCGGCTGAAATAACACCTGGACAATTTGGACCTATTAAACGACAATCTTTATCTTTTAAGTATTCTTTTACAGCAATCATATCTTTTACAGGAATACCTTCTGTAATACAAATAATCACTTTAATTCCAGCTTCTGCCGATTCCATAATTGCATCCGCAGCAAATGCAGGTGGCACAAATATAATAGACACATTTGCTTCTGCTTTATCCACCGCTTCTTTTACTGTATTAAAAACAGGTTTATCCAAATGAGTTGTTCCGCCTTTTCCTGGAGTTACTCCACCCACTACATTGGTTCCATACTCAATCATTTGACCAGCATGAAAAGTTCCTTCGCTTCCTGTAAATCCTTGAACAATTACTCTCGATTTTTTATTTACTAATACGCTCATATGTTTTGTTGTTTGTTTTTGATTCTTAATTATTGGCATTTGCTATGTACTTAGCAAATTTTTGCGAACGCTAAATTATAGTTTTAAGGCATTATAGCAAAGGAAATTCTATTTTTTTTAGTTCTTCATTTGTCAATTAAGGGATTTAGCCTAACTTAGTGAAAAAATAAGCTTTTTGTTAAATCAACAACTAAATACAGATACTATTGTTGCCCTTGCTACGCCTCAAGGCATTGGAGCAATTGGAGTTATTCGTTTATCGGGAACTGATGCCATTGCCATTTGCAACCTTGTTTTTGGAACTAAATCACTAAAAAAGAAAGACTTAAGTCAAGTTGCGACCAATACCATTCATTTTGGAGTTATTCATGATGAAGATGTGATACTTGACGAAGTTCTAGTAAGCGTTTTTAAAACACCCCATTCATATACTGGAGAAAATACAGTGGAAATATCCTGTCATGGTTCGCCTTATATTCAGCAACAAATTATTCAACTTTTTATAAAAAAAGGAGCCCGATTAGCCAATCAAGGTGAATTTACATTACGTGCTTTTTTAAATGGCAAACTTGATTTATCGCAGGCAGAAGCAGTAGCCGATTTAATTTCATCCAACTCGGCTACTTCACACCAAATTGCTATGCAACAAATGCGTGGTGGGTTTTCAAGTAAAATAAAATTGCTTCGTCAAAACTTAATCGATTTTGCTTCTTTAATAGAATTAGAACTCGATTTTTCGGAAGAAGATGTAGAGTTTGCCGACAGAACAGATTTGAAAAATTTAGTTTCAAGTATTCAACGCATTGTTCAACGATTAATTGACTCTTTTGAAGTAGGAAATGTTATTAAAAATGGTATTCCTGTTGCCATTGTTGGGAAACCTAATGCAGGAAAATCAACATTGCTAAATGCTCTGCTAAATGAAGAAAAAGCAATTGTAAGCGATATACCAGGCACCACACGTGATGTGATTGAAGATGAAATTAGTATTGATGGGGTACTGTTTCGATTTATTGACACAGCAGGAATTCGAGAAACAAATGATATTATTGAAAGCATTGGTGTTGAACGAGCTTATGAACAAATTAAGCTTTCGAGCATTGCTATTTATTTATTTGATGTACATGAAATTACTCCCAACGAATTAAAACAAATTGTTTCGGAAATAACACCACACCTTCACAATTCGCAATTGGTTTTAGTTGCCAATAAAATTGATAAGGAAGATATGGAATATACCTATCGTGAATTTGCAGAGTTTAAAAACATGATTTTTATTTCAGCAAAAGAGCAAACAGGAATTGATGATTTAAAAAAACATTTAGTAACCTTATTCGACAACTCCACTGTAAATGTTACCGAAACAATTGTTACCAATGCACGCCATGTAGAAGCATTACGACATACCAATAGCGCATTAATAAAAGTATTAGAAGGATTAAACAATAACGTAACAGGCGACTTTTTAGCCATGGACATTCGTCAGGCATTGCATCATTTAGGAACTATCACAGGAGAAATATCAAGTGATGACTTGTTAGGAAATATATTTAGTCGATTTTGTATCGGAAAATAACTTCCTCAAATCAGCACAAATTCCAGCAGAACGTAAGTATTTAGCTAGGCTTTATACTCTTATCTTTAGCAAGTGATATTTTATAGTTTTCGGTATTGCCACTAATTTTCAAATTAACATACCTTACTTTTTTTGAATCATCTTTGTAAATAATTTCATCTTCTTTTCCTGAATCAATTTCTTCATCAGGGTTTGAGCCAAATAATTTTTGTTTTGCTACGCTCGTAACCAATTTCATTGGCACTCGAATATAATATTCCATATTTGAATTCATATCTTGTTTTCCGGAAACTTCAATAAAACCTAATGACGAATTAATTGTCATGGTCGGAAAAGAAAGCACACCTTTGTTAATATCAATATGATTCTTAAGTGTATCAAATATTACTTTTGCTAAATTTTTATCTTTAAAATAGTCGGACAATGCGCTCAGTGTTGCATATTTTTCTATTCGCCCTTCTGCCACTTCCACATCCATATGTATTTCAGAATCATCAATAATTGGAACTAAATCACGATGCATATGCAATTTACCGGTTATTGTAGCTGATAATTTTCCATGAATATTTTCAGAAACAATATGGTCTTGACCAAAATTTTCAAACTTTAATAACAACTTATCTAAATCAATGTTTTTCACTTTCAAATTAGGACTAAAATATATTTTATTCTTATCAGAGCCATTGAAATATCCTTTCAAATCAATTTTCCCATCTGCAGCAAGCAAAGAAAGTGTATCAATATATATGTAATGATTTGGAGTTGTTCGCATTTTAGCATGAATGTTATTCATTAAATATCTATGATAATTCAAATGATTAATTTTCATATCAAATGTCATATTCGTAAAAGGCAATTCGTAAATATTAAAACCTTTTTCATGGTCGGCTGGCTGTGTAACTGTAGAGTGGGAAGAAAGATTAAATGCAAACAATTCGTCAAAATCTAAATGATTTGCAACAATGCCAAAATGATTGTCTCTTTTTTTGGTGGCTTCATCTTTACCAAAATAGTAGTTTAAATCAATTTCAAAAACACTCTTTCCTATTTTTCCAGAAAAGTCTTTAACCATCAAATGTTCATTTTCAAAATGCACTTGTCCTTTAAATTTTTCAATTTTATATTTATGCACTTTTGCTTGAGTAGTAAATTGCTCTATATATAAATCCGCTGATTTTAATGAGTCTTTAAAATGTAATGCTAATTGTCCATGTAGCCTCAAGTCTTTTAATTCTTCATGTCGATAATCTTCGGGGACATAATTTTCTCCTTTATAAGAAAAGATGTTTTCCAGCAATAAATGTTTTGATGTTAAATCAAATTCCATTTTTGTATCCCCACGTGAAATATCCATAAACCACAAATCATATTTATGCAATTTTCCATTAAAATGAAAATCACTTTTATCAACCATACCGGTAAAATCAATAATCCTAAAGTCGGATGAATCAACAAATAAATCGGCATGAAAATCATGTAAAGTATGCGGATAATGTTTCATTTTAGCATATAAATTATCAATGAAAAATTCTCCTACAGGCAAGTTAGGAGATTCGGTAAATGAATTTGCTGAGCTTTTAAATGACACAGCCATACTTAAGTTTTCAATTTGCTCATCAACCCCTTTTTTTTCTTTATTGCCAGATGTTAATTCATGAATATCTAAATACGTTGATTTTATTATTAAACTGGCAATTACATTGTCTTTGGAATGATGAATAATTGCTGGCAAATCACTAATAGTGCCACGAATAGAAACGTCCGACTTTCCAACGCTCACATCAAACTGCCTAATAGTTGCTACGTGCCCAACAAGTGTAGCATCTATATTTATCTTATTTAGAGGCAAATGAAATTTATCGGACTTAAAACTCAAATTTGTAACTTTTAACTCTGTAAAATATGATTCTTTTAGTTTTTCAATCGCTCTTTCGGGATGATTCAAATCAATAATATCTTTAAAATTCATTGTAAGCTTAACCTTTCCCTGTAAATTTTCAAGTGAAGTAACGGTTAAAAACTTAGAGAGGAAATCGAGATCAAAATCGGAAACAATTTTTGTGTCGATTTCGGGTGCCCTAAAATTTTTCACAATAAGATGTCCACTAAACAAGCCGGCTTCAGGTCTTGAAGTAAAATCTGTTAATGAAAACTCCATGCTTTCGGGTTTACCTAATTCACCAGTAGTAAAATAGGCTTTAAAGCTTAATGCGTCTAGCTTTTTTAATGAAACTGTATTTGTAATAAATGCATTATCACAATTAAAATGAACATCCACCCTTGGCACTTTTCCATTTGCGACAGCACCTTTGATTCTAGCATCAAAGTGTATTTTTCCTTTATTGTCATATTTTTCTAACACAGGTATTAATTCTTCTGGAGCCATTGCAATCAAAATATCAAAATTAGATTTTTTGCCCTGAACCAGAACATCAACATTGAAATCGTTTTTTAAATCTACTTCCCCTTCAAAATCAAATTCAGCATGCTCTAAATCAAAACTAGATGGCTTGATTGTAATTTTTTCTTCTATTTTATCAATATCTATTTGCGATTTAAAAACAACATGTTTGTGCTTAAAAAAGGTAGTATCGCTCCCTTTGATAATATTTATCAAAAATCTCGAATCAATTGAAAAATCGATATGCTCAGAAGATTTCTTAAGCTTAGACTTTGCTTTATTAACAAAAAGTTCAATTGTAATCAAATTACTTTCATTAAATTTTGAGATGTCAATATTTTCAAACTGAATAGACTTTAAATTAAGATGAAATTCTTCCTCAACACTTTCAACAGGTTTTATCGACTGAAAAGCTTCGATCAAGTTTAAATCGCCTTTTTTATTTTGAACAATATGAATTTTCCCATTACTTGCCTTAATAGATTTCACATCCATCTTTCCACTTAAAATGGTTAACAAATCAAAACCTAAATACAAGTCCTTAACATCAACAATTGGCTTCAATTGTTTATTTTTAGATTCATAAATTTTTAAATTATCTAAATCAATAGACACGTATGGAAAGTTACTAAAAGGAGAAATATGACTATCCGATATTTCAATTTCACCTTTAAAATCAGAATTTAAATTCTGCAATAATTCACGAACAATCGCATCTTGTTTTAAGTACAAAATAAAAACTGTCCCTATTAATAAAACAATAGGTGCAATAAATATTAATACTAAAAGTCTTTTCAGTAATTTATAATTCGGTTTCATTGTAGTTCAATTTAGCTCTTTTTAAACTCTTCAAACATTAACCTATTAAAAAATCAAAACTATTTCCTTAAATACTAAAAACAGGAAAAAGAATTTTCGAAACCTAAATTTACACAATAAATATTTACTATTGTTTTACATTAAACACTATTTTTACTCAATCATTTATGAATGGAATATTCAAATTATGAGCAACGAAAATAATATATCAGCATTAGCATCCCGATTCATTAACAATACCAATAAAAATGTTTTTTTAACAGGGAAAGCAGGTACTGGCAAAACCACATTTTTAAAACACATTATAAAACACACCTACAAAAATGCAATTATAGCAGCTCCAACAGGAATTGCTGCAATTAATGCAGGTGGCGTTACATTACACTCCCTTTTTCAATTGCCATTTGGTGCTTTTATTCCCGATAGAAATGCCAATGCAAACTTTACGCAAAATTCAAAAATAAATACTCCGAATACTCTTTTTAAACAACTACAACTCAATAGCACAAAACGTAAATTAATACAAGAGCTTGAACTATTAATTATTGATGAAGTAAGTATGTTACGTGCCGACTTGCTAGATGCAATAGATACTGTTTTAAAAAGTATTCGCAGAAAAAACAATCTACCCTTTGGTGGTGTACAAGTATTATTTATTGGCGACCTACTACAACTGCCACCGGTAGTAAAAGATGATGAATGGAATTATTTAAAATCATATTATAAATCGGCTTTCTTCTTTGACGCACAAGTATTGCAAAACAATAAGCCACTTTACATTGAATTAGATAAAATATATCGCCAAGCCGATAATGAATTTATATCTGTATTAAACAATTTACGCACCAATCAAATTACAACAAAAGACATTGAACTATTAAACAAATTTTATAAACCTAATTTTATAGCTACTCCTAATGAAAATTACATTCAACTTACCACACACAATCATAAAGCAGACAGCCTCAATAAACAAGAATTGCAAAAATTAAATGGCGAATCATATTTTTTTAAAGCCGAAATAACAGGTGATTTTAATGAATTTGCATATCCTATTGATGAAAATTTAGAACTAAAAAAAGGAGCACAAATTATGTTCATTAAAAACGACCCTACTGGTGCACAACGCTTTTTTAATGGCAAAATAGGACGAATTTCAAAAATTGACAGTTTAAAAATCGAAGTTGAATTTGAAGATAATTCAAAGCCTGTTAGTGTTGAAAAATATGAATGGCAAAACATCAAATACTCACTAAATGAACTAACAAACGAGATTGAAGAAAAAATTGTTGGAACATACACACAATACCCAATTAAATTAGCATGGGCAATTACCATTCATAAAAGTCAAGGATTAACATTTAACAAAGCTATTATTGATATTGGGAGCGCTTTTGCTCCCGGACAAGTATATGTAGCGCTTTCCAGACTAACATCCATAAATGGCTTAGTGTTAGCGTCACCCATTAATTATGAAAGCATTAACATAGATGAAACTATCAAAGACTTTAGCAACACCAAAGACAGTGTAGAAGAATTAAATACCATCTTTGAAAAAGAAGCTCGCGATTATTTTAAAAATTATATTGTTCAGTGTTTCAATTTTATGCCTATTAGTAGTCAACTAAAAACACATATTGAAAGCTACCAAAAAGATGAAAACAAATCTGCCAAACAAAAACATTTTAATTGGGCATTTGAACTAAAAAACGAGTTTGACCAAACAAAAATAATAGCAGACAAGTTCATTCAACAATTGCTTGCTATTTTTGAAAATAATTCCGAAGATTACATTCTACAGCTTGAACAACGCGTATTGGCAGCAAAAAATCATTTTTCTCCTATTTTAAAAAGTTATTCAAGAAAAATAGTAAAACAAATTGAACTGTTAAGCAACGAAAAAAAAGTTAAATCATATTTACAAGAACTTTCCGACTTAGACTCTATTTTTTTCAAACAAATACAACTAATCGACAAAGCAGAAGCAATGGCAAATTCTGCAAACAGCAATACTGAATTTTCAAAAGATACAATTCATTCAAAAAATACGAACGCAGAAAGGCTAAGCGAATTGTCTACACTCACCATTAAACCAAAACGTGAACGAAAAATCAAAACAAGTACAGAAAAAAAAGAAAAACCCGACACTAAAAAAATTAGCTACGAACTTTACAAACAAAATAAAACTGTTGAAGAAATAGCCAAAGAGAGAGGAATGGCAGAAACAACAATTGAAGGGCATTTAGCTCACTATGTTTCATTAGGCCTACTAGATGTGTCATTATTTGTAGAAAAAGAAAAAATGGACACAATTATTCTTGCGGCAAAGCAATTGGAAACCACTTTGTTTTCACCCATCAAACAAGCACTAAGTGATGAATACAGCTATTCTGAAATAAAATTTGCAATGGCATTTTACCAAAATGCAAAGAAGAACTAAAATCTAGTCGCAAGCTCTTCTTAAAAATTGATTCAAGGGATAAGCTTCTTCAAATGACTCAGCACAATTTTTTATAAAAGTCTTAGATAGCACCTCTTTATCTTTTATGCTTTTTATTGCAATGAAACTTTTCAATTTTAAAAATTCAATTTCAGGATGTGCTTTATCGTATCCTTTCGGACTTGTTTTTACTTTATCTTCTTGTGATAATGTTTTAAAATGTGAAATAAACTTTTGGCATGATACTATTTTTCTAAATTCATCTGCATTATAATCTATTTCTTGCCGAACAGCAATCAATTGAGGGGCAGGAGGCATCCACATCCCACTCGCTAAAAAACAATTATTAGGCTGAATGTGAATGTAGTAACCTGCCGAAAAAGATTTTTTACCTTCAGGAGACATGTATGCTCCAATGTTTGTTTTATAAGGTGATTTATCATTTGAAAAACGAACATCTCTATTTATCCTAAAAACACAATTTTTGGCTTCTAAATGTTTTACTGAAGAATCAAATTTTGAAATTGCAACTATCAAATCTTGTACAAAATTTTTAAACTCAACTTTTATAAGTTCGTACGTTGGTCTGTTTTTATCAAACCATTCTTTTGAATTATTGTTTTTTAACTTGCTTAAAAACTCAAGTGTTGCAGGTGTTATCATGATTTTCCTTTTTCTTCTTCTTCTAAATTAGCAGTTAAGCGTTGTACAATTTGAAAATTTGATAAAAATTCTTTTGAAATGATTCTTAAAATAGTGTACACAGGAACAGCAACCACCATCCCACCTATTCCAACTAAAGTGCCAGCAATTAATATAACTATAAATATTTCCAAAGGATGCGCCTTTACAATATTGGCAATAACCATTGGCTGAAAAAACATAGCATCAATTATTTGTACAACCAAAAATACCATTGCTATTTTGCCGATTAATGGAAACAATATTAATTGAAAATCGGCCTGAATACTAGAAGTAACTCCTATTAACAATCCAAACAAAATTCCTATCAACGGACCTATATAAGGAATAATATTCATTAAACCGGCAAACATTCCTATCAACAATGCATTTTTAACCCCAACAATTGACAATCCAATAAAGGTAAGGGTTGCAACAAAAAGCATATCCAATAAAATTCCAATAAAATACCTAGTAAGCAAACGTTTAGTATCACGCAAAATTTCTTTTACATTTTCAATGTATTTAGGTGGAGTAAGCAACAAAATAATTCTATAAATTAATTGTTCATCTTTCATAAAAAAGAATGTCATAAACAAAACAGCAAAAGTTCCACCAATTAAGCTTCCCGTAAAACCAGCAACTTGTCCTGCAGCAGAAGATACATCTTTGAAATTTAAAATAGAACTTAATTGATTACTCAATAAATTTTGTAATGACTCTCCTTGCTCATCAACAATCTGAAATTTTCGGAATGTATATTCTAAATTATTCAATGGCTGCTGGAATGCAGCAATTACATCATTGGAATTTATCTGGCTAATAACACGAGCCTCCTCTATAATCAATGGAACAAACATAGCAACCAAAAGACCAGCAAAAAAAACCATTGTTAATAATGACAATAACACACAAATTGCAGAAGAAAGTTTAAAATTTTTAATTTTTATTTTGGAATAAAACTTAACTATTGGCTGCCCAATTAACGAAATCACAATGGCTATTACAATATATAGCACAATAGATTTTAAATACAAGGTGATAAGTAACAACACAGCTATTAAAAATGCTATTAAAAAATATTTCGATTTTGACTGCATACTCTTGATATTATCCCATAAAGATATTAAATTGTGATTATTAAATGATAATGTACTGTATATTTGTTATTAAATAATCTGTTATGGATTCATTAACACATATTGTATTGGGTGCTGCCATTGGCGAAGCAATGTTGGGAAAAAAAATAGGCCGCAAAGCAATGCTTTGGGGCGCGCTGGCCGACACCATCCCCGACTTTGATGTATTTGCTACTTGTTGTACAACAGATGCTCAACAATTAATGGTACACCGAGGAATCACACATTCTTTATTATTTGTAGTACTTATGTCGCCACTCATTGGGTATACGTTTACTCAACTTTTCAAAAATCTAGCAGTATCATTTAAAGAGTGGACACTTCTATTTTTTTTAGGAATGTTTACTCATATTTTTATTGACGCAATGACAGCCTATGGCACAGGATGGTTTGAGCCATTTAGCAGTTATAGAGTTTCCTTCAACTCAATTTTTGTTGCAGATATTTTTTATACAATTCCTTTTTTAATTTGTGTGTTAATTGCATTAATAGCAAAAAATGGATCC
>JAEUTT010000188.1 GCA_016787165.1 Bacteroidia bacterium
TTGCTCCTTATGGTTTTTTATCATTTTTAAAAGCCATCCCCGTTTGGTTAAAACAAAAACTTTTTTTTAAACGCTTGCTCCATGAAGGGTTGAGCAAACTAGAAGGGTGCGATAAGAAAAAAATAAAATTATTATTTACCGAACATCACCTGTCGCATGCCGCAAGCACATTTTTTGCCAGCAATTTAAATGAAGCCGCAATACTTACGATTGACGGAGTAGGTGAGTGGGCAACAGCATCTATTTGTAAAGGAGAAGGAAATAAAATCACCAAGCTAAAAGAAATGCACTTTCCTCATTCATTGGGTTTATTGTATTCTGCATTTACCTATTATTTAGGTTTTAAAGTTAATTCCGGAGAGTATAAACTGATGGGGTTAGCGCCTTATGGAGATAAAGACTCGCAACAGGTGAATGATTTTGTAATCAAGATTAAAAATAATTTAGTAAAAATATTTGATGATGGTTCAATGTATATGAATCAAAAATATTTTAATTATGCTACCGGTTTAACTATGATAAATGACAGTACTTGGGAGCAATTATTTTTATTAAAAAGAAGAAAGCCTGAAGATGAAATTTGCCAAATACATTGCAATTTGGCTTTGGCCATACAACAAGTAACAGAGGAATGTGTAATTAAAATGTCGAAAACAGCTTTAACACTTTCAGAATCGAATAATTTATGCTTAGCAGGTGGTGTTGCCTTAAATTGTGTTGCCAATGGTAAATTGTTGAAAGAAAAAATTGCCGACAACATTTATGTTCAACCCGCAGCAGGTGATGCAGGTGGTTCTTTAGGAGCAGCATTATCAGTTTACTATATCTATTTAAATAATCCGCGTAAAGTTTCTTCAAACTATGATTCAATGAAAGGAAGCTATTTAGGTCCATCATTCTCAACCCAAGAAATAGATTCGGTAATAAATAAACACAAAGCAGTAGCAACAATTTTGAACGAAGAACAATTGCTAAAACAAGTTGCTCACCTTTTAAAAGAGGGAAATGTAATAGGTTGGTTTCAAGGAAAGATGGAATTTGGACCAAGAGCTTTGGGCAATAGAAGCATTTTGGCAGATGCCAGAAATACAGAGATGCAAAAGAAGTTGAATTTAAAAATAAAATACCGAGAAAGTTTTAGACCATTTGCACCATGCGTATTAGAAGAGGATGTTAGTCGATATTTTGAATTAAATGAATCTTCTCCTTACATGTTATTTGTTGCAAATGTTAACAACATTATGCACAATAAAGAAGAAAAAAATTCCATATCTAATAATTTGATTAATAAGCTAAATGCAATACGAAGTGATATTCCGGCAGTAACCCATGTCGATAACTCTGCTCGTATACAAACGGTGAATAAGCAAACAAACTCGAAATTACACGCTTTGCTTACTCAATTTAAAGAACAAACCACTTGTTCTCTGCTTGTAAATACAAGCTTTAATGTACGAGGAGAACCTATTGTTTGTTCACCAGAAGATGCTTTTTTGTGTTTTATGAATACAGAAATGGATTATTTAGTAATTGAAAATTATATCTTTGATAAAAAGAAGCAACCTATATGGGAAAAGAAGAAAATAGTATTCACAAACGATTAATGTAACACCATGGAAATATTAAAAGATATATGGGCATTTTTAAAAGGACGTAAAAAGTGGTGGTTGATGCCCATTATTATTGTTTTATTGTTGTTGGGTATTGTAATTGTTGTTGGTGGAAGTTCAGTAATTGCTCCATTTATTTATTCTATTTTTTAATGAATAAGAAAACAAAAGATCTTGCCATTGTTTTATTAGGACTTTCGCTATTGGCTTATTTATTTCAAAGTATAGCGCTCCTTATTCTTGTTTTAATTTTATTATTAGTGGTATTGCTATTTGAAAAATCAATTGATTTAATTTTATTTCTTTGGCAAAAAATAGCACATGTATTGGGTTATATAAATACACGAATAATTTTATTTGTTTTTTATTTTATTATTGTAACACCTTATTCTTGGTTGATGAAGTTATTTAATAAAAATAAGATTCAATCAAAAGGTGAAAAGACGCAGTTTATTGATAGTATATATACATACACTGCTAGTGATTTTGAAAATATGTGGTAAGTCCTATGAAGTTAAAAAACAAAATAGTTGTATTTTTTGAAGTGCTATTTATACTTGCCATTCCGTATTTGTGGAGTATTAATTATATCGAAAAAATTATTGGAAGTAATATTGTTTTGATTTGGTGTTGGCGACTGGCATACATACTGAGGGTTTTGCTTCTTTTTCATTTATTGCTTCTGGTTTTAAAACGATTTTACATAAATGTTATTAAAGCCAATTTGCCCGATAAAAAAGCCAATAAAAAATTGCTATCTACAACACTTATTTCCATTTTTATTTTTGCCGAAATTGTATTTTCATTTGTTCCTCAAAGTCAAGGAAATGGGCAAGTAGATTTAGGGCAACGATTATGGCAAGCTTATTTCGGAAAACCTATTAATGAATTAGGTTATAGAGATAACGAATTAAAAGGAAGAATAAATTCTAACAAGAAAAAATTAATTTTTTTAGGTGATTCATTTACATACGGAAGTGGAATAGAAAATTATCAAGATAGGTATTCTGATATTATTAAAAATAGAGTGGGAGTTTCTTTTGAAGTGTTTAATTTGGGTAAATGTCAATCCGATACACGCGATGAATTGGAAAGATTAAAAGCATTTCAAGCAAAACCGGATGTGTTGATTTTGCAATATTTTCATAATGACATTATACCAGTGGGAATGCGGTATGGTTATTTTGATTATAGAGAGAGTAAAAAAAATAGTCAAACAAAATTATTGAATACGTTGATAATACCTTTCAAAAGTTCCTTTTTTCTAAACTTTTTATTTGTGAATGTTGGGAACAAACTAGTAAGCAGTTTATACTCTTCATGGTATAAAAATGATATTAATGAGTCGTTTAAAAATAAATACTGTTTAGAAGAACATACTCGTGATATCGAAGATTTAATTCATTATTGCCAAATAAAAGAGATTAAATTGTATGTTTTATTTATACCTGATTTAACCGATATAGAATATACTCAAACAATTTATTCAGATAAAATTGTACCGGTATTAAAAAAAGAGAATATCGCATTTGTATATATTGCCGATTGTTTAAAGGGATATGCTGCCGATAAATTACTTGTAAATGCTGTAGATATGCATGCAAATGAGTTTGTTCAAAAAATTATAGCAGAGCAATTATTGCTTGCTATACCAGAGCTAAGAGAAAAAAAATGACAATAGAGCAAATAAAAAATATTGAAATTCATTTTGTTGTTTCTACTGCTCGAACAGGTAGTACCTTGCTTTCATCAATGTTTAATATGCATGAAAATTTACTTTCACCTGTTGAGGAACCATTTGCTTTTAATCTTTATTTTAAGTACCACTCGATTATAAATTGGACATCAAAAATAATCGATGATTATTGTTATGATTTTTATTTGTTTTCCGAAGGTGTTTTGGAAACTCAATTTGGATCACGTAATGAGTTAAAACAACTACTTGAAAAGCATAAAAATTATTTAGATTATGATACTGTTGTGAAAATTACATATTTGTGTTTTTTTCCGGAAAGGAATAAAGAAAATATCACAGTGATAATTGATAAACAATTAAGGTTCCATGAATTTATAGAACAGGTTTCCCGTTTTTTTCCAAAAAGTAAATTTATAATCCTTACTCGCGACCCAAGAGATAATGCATTGGTGAAAATGAAAAGAATTATAAGGGAAGGTTCACATAAAAATAGCTTTGATAGAAAAAATAATTACTACCATTTAGCGCTTGATTGGAATAGAGAATATACTTTGCTGTATAAAAAAAGAGATGTAATAGGTAAAGATAGGTTTGTGGAGCTACGTTATGAAGATTTAGTTGAAAATCCTGAACAAGAATTGTTGCGTATAGCTTCATTTTTGGGCTTTAAATATATTCCTCAAATGCTTCAATATCATGAAGTGCTGAAAGACAGTATGCAAAAGAATGTTGATTTAAGAAGTGAAGCAAAGAAACATTTTTTTGAGCTTCATAAAAGTTTAACAGAAAAAGTAAATACCCAAAAAGTAAACTTTTGGAAAAA
>JAEUTT010000284.1 GCA_016787165.1 Bacteroidia bacterium
AAGAGATAATCGATTTTACTTGGCAATATGTGATTGCACTGGACATGGAGTGCCTGGTGCTTTTATGAGTTTATTAAATATTAGTTTTTTGAATGAAGCAATTAATGAAAAAAATATTGTAGAGCCCAATCGAATTTTAAATCATGTTCGTGATAAGTTAATACATCATATTTCTCAAGATGGTGCACAGGATGGAATGGATGCGATACTGTTGTGTATAGAAGATAGTCAAGAAAACAACAGCATAAAAATTACGTATGCCGCAGCTAATAATTCGCCTTTATTGATTAGAGATAATAAGCTATCTGAATTGCCTTATGATAAAATGCCTGTAGGTAAAGGAGAAAAAATGTATCCTTTTTCAAGTCAAAAATTAGAGTTGAAAAAAGGTGACTCGCTTTATTTGTATACCGATGGTTATGCCGATCAATTTGGAGGAGAAAAGGGTAAAAAATTAATGTATAAGCAGCTAAATGAAATGTTATTGGCCAATTCCGAAAAAACTATGGAAGAGCAAAAAAATATTTTAGATGATTCTTTTGAAAAATGGAAAGGTAAATTAGAACAAATTGATGACGTTTGTATTTTTGGAATTTCAATAAAAAATTAAGATGAGAAAAATAGCATTAGCATTATTTATTGTTTTGTTTTATTTACCTACTAAGGCGCAACTTGACACCAATAAAGTGTTAGACAATATTAAGTTGATTAATACCTTCTTAAATGCGAATGTGGATACTTGTCGTTCGTTAATTATTAAAAACATAGAGGATAGTAAAAAATTAAATTTTGACAAAGGAATTGCAAGATCCTATTTATTGCTTACTAATTATTATATTTTTAAAGGACTAAATGATTCAGCTAAAATGGTTGTTCCTGAATTAGAAAAGTCGTTAAAAAACTCAAAAGACGAACATTTAAAAGTTTCTATTTTGCTTAAAATTGCTATTATTTATAGTGATTTGGGGGATTTTAAAAATGCCACTAAAAAAGCAATTGAAGCTCAAAAAATAGGAGAAGGAATAAAAGACCATAAATTACTTGCTAAAATATACCACGATTTAGGTTTTATTTATTCGAATAAACAACTTTACACAAATTCATTAAGCTATTTTCAAAAAGGATTAAACCATGCTTATTTATCAAAAGATACATTTAGTATTGCAAATATGTATGCTCGCATAGGTGGTGTATTTAATGAAACCAATATCCCCGATTCTGGGTTGTTTTATAATTTAAAATCCTTGTTCTTTTTTGAGGCGATTAAAATGAAACGAGGAATTGGAATTACTTATAATAACATTGCTGGTGCTTATGAGCTTAAAAAGAATTACACAAAAGCATTAGAATATTATTCAAAAGCACTACCAATTCGACAGGAATTGGGTGATGAGTATGGCATTACAATTATTTATTACAATCTAGGAGTATGTAATTTAAATATTGGCAATTATGCTGTTGCAGAAAAATATTTGTTGACTGCATTAGAACGCACAAAATCAGAAAAAGATTATCCTCAAGTATTGGAGTCATTAAAACAGTTATGTGTGCTGTATTCAAAGAGTAGCAAATTAAATGATTATAAAAAGTATGCAGATGAATACATGTATTTAAAAGATAGCATTACAACTGCTGATAATATTAAGTCGATAACAGAATTACAACAGCAATATGAAACAGAGAAAAAAGAAAAAGATATTTTATTATTAAAAAAGGAAAATGAAAAGCAAGAAAAAATTAGTGAGTCGGAACGAAAAAACAAATTCATAATATTAATTAGTGGTTTGTTGATTGTAATTATGTTGAGTGTGTTTGCATTCACATTGAATAAACGCTTCGTAGTTACTAAAAAGCAAAAAAATATTATTGAGCGTCAAAAGGAAACAACAGAGCATCAAAAAGCATTGATTGAAGAAAAACAAAAAGAAATTTTAGATTCGATTAATTATGCAAAACGATTACAGCAAGCAATATTAGCTCCTCAGGCTGAAATTGATAGAGGATTAAATGAAAATTTTTTATTCTACAAACCAAAAGACATTGTTGCTGGCGATTTTTATTTTTATGAAAATACCGATACCCATATTTTTATTGCAGCAGCCGATTGTACCGGTCATGGAGTTCCCGGAGCCATGGTAAGTATTGTATGTTGTAATGCATTAACACGTTCTGTTAAAGAATTTAAGTTGAGTAATCCTGCACTTATACTAGATAAAACAAGTGAGTTGGTGTTAAGTACTTTTTTAAAAAGCGGACAAGAAATAAAAGATGGAATGGATATTTCATTGCTTGCAATTAATAAAAAAGATAATTCGGTAGAGTGGGCTGGTGCCAACAATCCCCTATGGTATGTAAAAGAAAAGTCTTTAATAGAAATTAAAGCAGATAAACAACCGATTGGGTTTACTGAAAATCCTTATCCGTTTCATGTTCATTCAATAAAAGACACTAAAAATTGTGCATTTTATTTGTTTACTGATGGATATGCTGATCAGTTTGGTGGTGAAAAAGGTAAAAAATATAAATATAAGCAGCTTCAAGATTTAATTGTAAGCATTAGTCATTTAACAATGGTTGAGCAAAGAAGTTTAGTAAAAGATTCATTTGATAAATGGAGAGGCGACTATG
>JAEUTT010000301.1 GCA_016787165.1 Bacteroidia bacterium
ATCGTTTAGGTTTATTTGAAAAAGCAATTGATGCGTATGATTATGCTATAGCTATTGTGGATGATTTTGCATCAGCCTATTTTAATAAAGCAAATTCATTGGCTAATTTAGGTCGTTTGGATGAAGCAATTGATGTGTACAAAGAAACAATTAAGTTTGAAGATCCTGATGCTACTACGTTTTATTACATTGGTGAATGTTATGAAAAAAAGGAAGATTATGATCATGCATTGGTGTACTATCATAAATCAATAAAAGTAAATCCACAATTAGCAGATGCTTGGTTAGGAATTGCTATTGTATTGGATGCTCAAAATAAAACGAGTGAAGCAATTCATTATGCTAAAAAAGCATTAGAAATTGAAGTGTATAATGCCGACTTTTGGTATATCTATGGAGAGCTTCAACAAAAAATGCAGTTTTATGAAGAGGCAGAAAATGCATTTAAAAAAGTAATTGAAATTCAACCAGAAGATACTGATATTTGGTTGGACTATGCCAATTTGCTATTTGAACAAGAAGATAAAAATGGTTCTTTAGAAATTTTAGCCGAAGGAATAAAACATCACCCTCAATATGCACCTTTGCAATACCGTATTGCAGCTTGCTTAATGAGTATCGGCCAAAAACAGGAAGCACTTAGCTTTTTGCAAAGTGCACTTGCATTAGATTACGAAAAACACAATGAGCTATTTGAATACATTCCTCAGTTGAAAGAAAATAGTTCAATAACCGATTTAATTGAGTCTTATAAAAAATAATATGAATTACGATTTACCACATATTCCTGAACGTTCTTTAAAACCAAGAAATAACGGATTAACAATGATGATGGATAAAGGTTTGAGCATTCGCCAAGCCGAAGATTTTTTATCGGTAAGTGGAAACTATACCGACTTAATAAAACTAGGCTTTGGAACATCGTATGTTACACCAGGATTAGAACAAAAAATAAAACTTTATCATGAAGCAGGAATGAAGGTTTATTTAGGCGGAACCTTATTTGAAGCATTTGTAGTTAGAAATATGTTTGATGATTACAGAAAATTATTGGATAAACTAAAGCTAGAATGTGCCGAAGTATCTGATGGTTCAATTGTAATGAATCACGATAAAAAATGTGAGTACATTAATATTTTATCAAAAGATAGAACCGTTTTATCAGAAGTAGGCTCAAAAGAAGCAGGTATTATTATTCATCCCGCTATGTGGATTTCAATGATGAATAAAGAATTACAAGCAGGCTCTTGGAAAGTAATTGCCGAAGCTCGTGAAAGTGGTAATGTTGGTATTTATAGAGCAAATGGAAATGCACATACTTTATTAATAAATAAAATACTTGCAAAAGTAAAAAAGGACGACATTCTTTGGGAAGCACCTCAAAAATCACAACAGGTTTGGTTTTTAAAATTATTAGGGCATAATGCTAACCTTGGTAATATTGCGTATGATGATGTTATTCCGTTAGAAACATTACGACTAGGATTGCGTGGCGATACTTTTTTTAGTCACTTGCCAATTGAATTAAAAGAAAAAGTAGATCAATAATTAATACTTGTAAAAATGAAAGAGATAACCGTTTCGGAACTAAAAGCGCTAAAAGATAATAATGCAGACTTTCAGTTGATAGATGTAAGAGAAGAACATGAGCTTGAAATATGTGAAATAGGCGGAACTCATATTCCTATGGGAGATGTGATGGATAATTTAGATAAAATTTCAAAAGATAAACAAGTAGTTATTCATTGCAGAAGTGGTGCTCGTTCTGGTGCTATATGTCAATCATTAGAATCGCAAGGCTATAACAATGTGTACAATCTTAAAGGTGGTATCATTGCATGGGCAACTGAAATAGATACTTCACTTACGAAGTATTAATTTGAATTTTTTTTAATTTATTTAGCACCCAATTTTTTTACGATGATAGAGTTATTTAAGCATATACTACACCTTGATTTTGAATGGTTATTTTCAAATTATGATACTGCAGTTTATTTTATTTTGTTTTTAGTGATATTCATTGAAACAGGTTTAGTAATTATGCCATTTTTACCGGGCGATTCGCTTCTTTTTACAGCAGGATTATTTTCCCGTTTAGGTTATTTGAATTTATCTTATTTGTTAATATTACTTTTTGTAGCGGCTGTAATTGGTGATAATACTAATTACTGGGTAGGACGAAAAATAGGCTTAAAAGTTTTCCATTTAAAGTTTAGAGGCAAAAATATAGTGAAGCAAGAATACTTGGACAAAACACATACATTTTTTGAAAAATATGGTACCAAAACCATTATTATGGCTCGTTTTGTTCCTATTGTTAGAACATTTGCTCCTTTTGTGGCAGGTGTAGCTGAAATGAATTACCGTAAATTTTTAACCTTTGATATTAT